>CAXBRX010000265.1:0-5186 GCA_963977835.1 uncultured Derxia sp. | reverse complement strand
GTCGCGTGCCGTATGGGCATCGGTTTGTCCGTCGGTGTCGAAGCCGCGCAGCACCGCGCCCGCGTAGGCGCCTTGGTCGCCGTGCCAGGCCGCGCCGCCTTCGAGGGCCGTCGTGCCTTCGCCTTCGACCTGCGCTTTCAGATGACCGCCGGTCTGCTTTGGTTTGCGGGTGCGGATCACGATGAAACCATCGTTCGGCGCGCCCGCGGCGGAAGCGAAATTCACCAGCGGCCCGAGCGTCAGCGCGGTCGCATCGCGCACGATCTCCACATGCTCGATCGCGTCGAGCGGCAGCGCTGCGAGGATGCGCGCGCCGGTGTCGCGCTCGATGTAAGCGCCATCGATGATGTAGGCGAAATTGCCTTCGCCGCGGATCTGCAAATGCATGGGCACTTTGCGGCCCTGGTAAAGCGGCAGCACGCCGACCGCATGGTTGAGCAGATCGAACACATCGCGCGGCGCATAGGCGGCGATCTCGTCGGCGCCCAGGGTCTGCACGCTCGGCCGGCTGCTGGGCGCGACGCGGTACGGGTTGGCGAGGCTGTCGGGATCGAGTTCGTCCTGGTGGTCGGCTCGGACTTCGACCGGCGCGAGCCGGGTTTCCTGTGCCAGCACAAGGCCGGGCAGGGCGGGGAGCAGGCAAAGCGCGGCAACGGCGCGCGCAATCATCGAAGGCTGCATGGTGGGCTTTGGCGTGGGGCGGGTAAGGGAGCACGGCGCAGCGCGCGCCGTGCGCGGAGCTCATGGTTTGGACGGCAGGTAGCAGGTGGTGCCAGCCATGTAGTCGAGGTGGCTGCATGAACTGCCATCCGACTTCACGCATTGCCCAGCCATGACTTGTTCATGCGAACAAACGCTGCCCGGCGCGCCGACGCTGGTGCCGGGGTCGATGCCGATCAGGCTGCCGGGGTTGCTCACGTAATAGACCGTCATCGACTTGATGTTCTGCTGCAGGCGTTCGCCGACGTCGATCCACGGATTGCATTGCCAGACCATGCTTGCGCAATTGGCGAGCGGATACCAGCGGCCCGCGGGCGTGAACGGGATCTTGTCTTCGGTCGAGACCAGGGCCATCGATTGGTAATTGAGCTTGTCGCCGTTGGCGTCCATGGCGACGGTGTAGGTGGTCGGATCGCCGGCGTTGGTCTTGGTGCAGGTCGACAGATCGTTCCAGCAACTCATCATCACGCCGTTGCCGCCGCCCTGGCGGAAATCGTCGGTCACCAGCAGCACGCCCTTGGAGCGGCTGCGATGCGTGACATCGGCCAGACCATCGCCGGTGCCGACCTTGGAGTTGTACAACTCGCCGCACGAGAAGGTCGCCGACTGGTTGTTGGCGCTCGTCACGACGACGAAGCAACGGTTCTTTTCAGCCGGGTATTTGAGTCCGGCGGTGTCGAGCACATCGGTCAGGCGGATGCCCTGGCCGTACCAGAAGTTCATGTGGCGCGGGCCGTATTCCTGGAAGTAGTAGGTCGGGAAGCTGCTGACCGGCTTGGTGCCGATCATGTCGACCGCATACAGTCCTTGCGTGGAGGTGGTCGATTGCGTCGCGGCGGTCACGAGGGTCGGCGTGTTCACATCGCCCGAAACGGTGAAGGCAATGTCGGCCGGCAGCATGGCGGCGGCGGTGGCGCCCGACGACAGCGTGTAGGTCGTCGGGACGTAATCATTGCGCACGAACAAGGCCGACAAGCGCGGCAGTTTGCGCAGCGACGGATCGGTGTCGTTGCCGGCGATGACAGCCATCTTGCCTTCGCTGTCGGGCAGCGCGGCGCCGTTCTTCTCGTAGGCGACGATGGTCTTGGCGCCGTTCGCGCTGCGCACGAGTTCGGTGAACGAGAACACCGAGTAATGCGCATCGGCATTGGCGGCGATCACGACCGAGGTCACGCCGAAGGCGCCGGTGTTGTAGTCGGCGGGCCGGAACTTGGTCGCGCGGACCACGACATCGGCGAGCGGATAGCCTTTGTAGGTGTCGCTGCCGATCGTGACCGTGACCGGATTCTCGACGCGCGGAAAAGTCGTCGCGTCGTTCATCAGGCTTTTGAGTCCATCGACCGTGATGCCCGACTTGGGCACGAAGTAAGGCTTGGCACCGCTGACCGAACTCGTCACCGTGGTGTCGGTCGTCGGGTCGAGCGTGGTGCTGGTGTCGGTGGGCATCAGCGCGACGCTGCCCGAGGCCGTGACCGCGAACGAGGTCGACGGCGTGTAATTGACGGCCGGCGTGTTGCTGCCGCCACCGCCGCAACCGGCGAGCGCAGCCGCGCAGGCAACGGCAAGTGACCACTTGAAAAGCGGATGAGACATTCGGAACTCCTCGGAACGAAAGGCGGATGAAGAAAACGGTCAGCGCGTCGTGACGTTGTTGCCGTCGGTCAGCACTTGCAGGAAGGCGATCAGGTCGGCGATCTCGGCATCGGTCAGCGTGATCGGCGTGCGCAGCTTCTCGTCGAGGCGCGCGATCATGTCTTCGTAGAGCGTGCTGGCGCTTGTGCTGTCGCGGCAGGCCACCGCGCTGCCGCCCGCGGTCAACGTGCCGCTGCAGCGGTAATTGCGCGCCGCATTGGTCGCGTCGAGGTGATGGCGCACCACTTCATCGAGCGTCGAATACACACCGTTGTGGAAATACGGGAAGGTGTATTGCACCTCCCACAACGACGGCGTGAGGAAGGCATAGAGGTCGGCGTCGTCGTGCGTGACTTCATAGCGGCCTTTGTCGCGCACCGGCGTGTCGTGCTGGCCCGAGCCCGCTCCCGGCCCGATCTGCGGCACCGCGAGGTTGTGGAACTTCTGGTCGGAAAGCAGCGGGCCGGTATGGCAGCGCGCGCAGCCGGCCTTGTCGAAGAACAGCACGCCACCGCGCTTGGCGCTGTCGCTGATGTCGACCGTGCCGGCGACATAGTTCATCAGCACATTCGTGTTGCCGAAGCCGTACCAGCGCCGCGATTCATAGGCCGCGATCGCATTGGCCACCTGCTGGATGCCCATGTCTTCGAGCCGCACGTCGGGGTAGGCGGCGGTCAATGCCGCGGCCATCGCCGTGTTGGCGCGCAGGCGCGTCATGATCCCGTTCCAGACCGGTTGCGGATTGCTGTCGACCGCGACATCGGCCGCAACCAGATCGGCCAGTTCGTTGGTGTCGGTGGTGTCGTAATAGCCGAGCATCTCGTCGCGCGACACCATCGGGAACAAGGCCTGGGCCGCGACCACGCTTTCGAGGCCGCTGGGCAGCTTGTCGCCCGCCGGGGTGTGGAACGCCCCGTTCTGATAGGACACCCGGCCGTCCCAGAACATGAATTGCCGGCTGCCGACCGTCTTGTTGAGCAGGTCGGGCGTGTTGCGCGGAATCTGGGGCGTGCCGATGCGCGCGAGGCGACTGCCGGTACCGTTCACGCCGATTGCGAGCGGCTGGTTGTCCACGCCCGCATTGCCGATCGGATGGCAGCTCGAACACGCCACTTTCTGGTTGCCCGACAGCAGGGTGCTCGTGAACAGGTTCAGGCCCAGGCTGTATTGCGCATCGGATTGCGTGGGCCGCGCCGGTGCGCTGACCTGGTTCGCGGCGAGCAAGCTGCGCAAGGTCGTGTCGACCGAAGCCGGAGTGCTCGGCGGCGTCTGGCTCGTGTCAGATGAACCTCCGCCGCCGCAAGCGACGACGATCGAGACGGTGGCTCCAAGCACAGCAAGCGTCGACAAACGCGGATTCACGGGCAAGCCCTTTCGGCAAAAAGTGAGGGGGCAGGTGCGGTTCGGCCGGTGGTCGCTCGATGTATCAAGAACTACATATCGACGCCGCAAGCCAACACCTGAACAAGCGGCCGACGCATCGCAAGCCCTATGCCAAATGCGCGCGACGACGCCCGCGGCAGGGGCTTATGGACGCCTTAACTGATTGATAAATCGCAAGAAATAGAAGCGCAGAAGCTTGTCGGACGGTCGTTTTGCCGGCGCTTTGCCGCATGGTGAAAGCCGTGTGGAACCGCCGATACGATGTATCGAACGTTACATATCGCATCGCCTGCGTTGCATTTGTGACAGCGATGCCGGCTGCGATTCTTGAGGGCGATCGCCCTCAAAAGCGGGCCTTGCACGCATGCCCTGGCGGCATAGCCTGCAGACATTCCGGCACTCGACCCGAGGGCGTGTGCTTCCTACAGTGGTGGCATCGACTCATGAAACGAAGGGCATGGGCATGCGCATCGCAGTCATCGGCGCCGGCATCGTCGGGTTGTCCACCGCCCGGCGGTTGATCGACGAAGGGCATGAAATCACGCTGATCGACCGGGCCGCCGGTCCCGGCGAAGGCACCAGCGCGCGCAATGGCGCGCAATTGAGTTATGCCTACGTTGCGCCGTTGGCGGCACCGGGCCTGCCTTGGCAGGTGCCGGGCATGCTGCTCGATCGCAGTTCGCCTTTGCGGCTCAAGCCCACGCTCAATCTGCACCTGTGGCGCTGGGGTTTCGATTTTCTGCGCGCTTGCAATCAGACCCAGGTTGAACATGCGACCGCGGCCTTGCTCGCGCTCGCCGAACGCAGCCGCACCGCGATGTCGGCATGGCTGGCGCTGCAGCACCCGGCCAGGCTCGCGCATCGACGCAATGGCAAGCTCGTCGTCTATCGTGACCAATCCGGTTTCGACGGCGCTTGTGCGCAACTCGCCTTGCAGGCGCGGCTCGGCGGCAGCCCGCAAGAAAGTCTGGACCGCGCGGCCTGTCTCGCGCGCGAACCCGCGCTCGAACGGCTCGGTGCCGTGATTGCCGGCGGCATCTGGACCCCGGACGAAGAAGTGGCCGATTGCGCTGCCGTGTGCCGGGCGCTCGACGTCGGGCTGCGCGCCCATCCGCGCTGCACGGTGCTGTACGGCGCCGACGATCTGCAATGGCATTGCGAAGGGCGCGATGTGCGCGCTCTCTCGGTTTTGCTGGCCGGCGAACGCAAGCGCATCGCGCTCGACGCGGCGGTCGTCGCGGTCACCGCGCGCTTCGCCGTCGTGCTCGATGGGACGCGCAGCAAGCTCGTGCTCCGGACGGCGTCGCTGGCATCCCCGGACCCCGGCGCGTCCCCGTTCCCGTCGGTGGTGATCGCAGACGGCGGGCTCGACCCGAATGACCCGAACGGCCAACGGATGCGGATCGACCTGCTCGAGCCGCTCCCGGTCGGCGACTACGAGGTGCGCTGGG
>CAXBRX010000264.1:0-5207 GCA_963977835.1 uncultured Derxia sp. | reverse complement strand
TAAGGGCGACCCACCGGCGGCGCTCACCGAGCCGAATGATGTGCTCACCGATCCCGGCAACGGTGACATCTACGTGGCCGAGAGCCACACCAACGTCGAGGACCCCAAGCTCGTCGGCCGCATCACCGTGTTCGATCGCACGGGCAAGTACCTGCGCACGATCGGCAAGACCGGCAGCGGCCCCGGCGAGTTCCGCACGCCGCACGCGCTGGTCTTCGACTCGAAGGGACGCCTGTGGGTGGCGGACCGCGGCAACCACCGCATCGAGATCTTCGACCAGGACGGCAAATACCTCGAGTCGCGCTACGCCTACGGACGCATCAGCGGTTTCTTCATCAAGGGCAACCAGGTCTACGCGATCGATTCCGAATCAGGCCCGCTGAATCACCCGAACTGGCGCAACGGTGTGCGCATCGGCCCCCTGGATGAAGATCGCATCGTGGCGTTCATCCCGCCGTTCGAGCGCGAGGATCGGCTCTACCAGGGCACGGCCGGTGAAGGCATTGCCGTTGATGCCGACGGCAACGTGTTTGCCGCCGAGGGTCCAAACTCGATCCGCCAGGCCGGCGGTGCGTTCACAAAGTACTCGGTCAAGAAGTAACGGCGCAGAACCCGCGCTAGTCGCCGGAGAGAGGTAGTTGCCTCGTGCCGCTCTCCGGCGCGAATTCCTCAACGTAGTTCTTCACCTTCAGCTTGCGCGCGGTGTTGGCTGAGCTCATGTAGCGGATGACGCCGAAGATCGGCCGCTCGGGCCAGGGGCGATCGTAGCGGCCGAGGGTCCAGAAGTAGCCGCTGTAAGAATTCGGGTTGCGGCCGTCGAGCGACCACCGGTCCATGATCGCGATCATCGCGCCAGCCTCGGCGAAGACCGCTTCGCCGGGGTCGAGCGTGATGATCACGCCCTGCATGTCGTCGCCGATGATGTCGGCGGGCAACCCGGTCTGGACGAAGGTGCGGCCGTCTGGGCCGTGGCGCTCGGCGACTAGTAATGGCGCCAGCCCCAGTAATGCGGTGCCGGGGCGACCACCACCGCGGGTTGGTAGACCACGCCGTAGCGCGGCGGCGGATACGGCGCGATCGGCGCGACACAACAGCCGGTGAGGGTTGCGCCCGCGAGTGCGGCCGCGCCCAGATATTTCTGCCATCGCATGAGCTTCATGATGTGCGTCCTTGAAGTGGTGCTCCCACTTGCTTCAACGCGCACCGGCGCGGCGTGCTGACCCGGCAGGCCGCGCGAGAAGTAAATGCGATGGGGAAAAGTGTTGCGGCGTGGCCGGCCGTGTACCAAGCCCGCCGGCCGCGCTGCCGAGTGCGACTTGGCCCGCTCGCCGCGCAACAACCATGACGACTTGTTGCGCACGTGGCGATGCCGGCATGCAAGTGCTCAGCGCATGGCTTTCAGGTCGTGGTCGAAACCGTCATTGACCCATTTCTCGCCTTTTTTGACCTGCCGTTGGCCGCCGCTGCCATCGTTGCGGACGACATAGCGATACAGGTCGCAGCCAGCGACGAGCTTGGGCTCGATGGTCGTCGTCTCCTCGGTGCGCGTGACCTCGGCCTCGATGGGCGTGCGGTAGCACGGGCCGGTGTTGTTGCCACCCACGGTCAGGTCCATCAGCCATTTGCCATCCTTTTGCGTGACTGACAGCGTGCCTTCGATGAAGGCGTCCTTGCTGTAGCCGCTAGTGGCTGATTTGCGATACGACTTGTACTTCCATTGAGTGTCGTCGGCATGGGCGGTGCCGAGCGCGCCGAACAGGAAACCGAGCGCGAGACAGCCAGCGGTAAAACGATGCATTGCAATGTGATGCATGTTCATCATTCACCTCATTGTGGTTGGGCTGCACGTTCCGAAACCCCGCCGATGGTTCAATTCCGGCGGGAAATGAACGCGCGGATTGTGCGCTTCGAAATGGCGCTTCGCCATGTGCTGGATGGGCTGGATAAAGCTGCGTCGACGACCCCGACTCAGTCCCTCGGCCGCGTCATGCGCGCACGCCGTTTGCGCGCCCAGATCAGCACACCCGTGATGCAGAGCATCGCCACGACCAAGCCCAGCGCTGAGACGACCACACGCCCGGCGGTGCCCAGGATGCGGCCCGAATGCAAGGGGAACATGCTTTGCAAAAAGACATCGCCCGCGCTGCCGGTGCCGGGGATGTCGGCCCCCACCGGCGCGCCGGTCTGCGCATCGAGATAGATCCAGGGATTGCCGAGGCCGCCATCGCCATGATCGTTGCCGGGCGCGAAGAAGCCCACACCCCAGACGCCGATCTCGGACGACAGAAACAATCCGCCTGGAGGTGCATCGATGCCGCGTGCCTGCGCTTGCGCGCGGGCAAGCTCGATGGCTTGCGCGGGCGCGATGTGCGGCGCGGTTTGTTGTTCGGGCGGTAGCGGCGTGCGGCTTGCGAACGGGGATGGCGACAGCGTGGAAAAGGCAGCGACGATGGGCCGCACGACCGGATCGCGCAGGTTCATCGCGACCGAGGTGACCGCGAGCATCAACATCAGCGCATAAACCCAGAGCGCCCCTGAGCGATGCAGATCGAAGACCATCCGGTGGCCGCCAGCACGCCAGCGGAACGTGAACGATTGCCGCCAGGTGCGCCAATTCGGAAACGCGATCCAGACCGCGACCAGGGTGTCGATGACCCAGACGATGGCGACCAGGCCCATGAACCAGACGCCGAGTTCGAGCCCGAACCCATCGGGCAGATGCAGGCTGTAATGCAGTTTGTAGAGGAAGGGCAGCAGGTTCTCGCGCGTGAGCGAGACCTTGCCCCATTCGCGCCGCGCCAGGATGCGGCCGTCGGCCGGATCGACGACGACCTGGTTGTAGCCCGGTTCAAAGGGCTTCCGCGTGGCCGGATCGAGGCGCGGCTCGACAAAAATCGTGAGTGCCTCGCCCGCCGGCGCGGCGAGCGGCAGATAACGCACCCGGATGCGCGGATCGGCCTGCTCGACGCGCGCCGCGAGTTCTAGCGCAGGCAGGTGCGGCCCCGGCGCGTGCGCCTCGAAGAATTGCGGATTCAGCCAAGCATCGAGTTCATGGTCCCACGAGATGACCGCGCCGGTGAGCCCCGCGATTGTGAGGAACACCGCGATGGCGAGGCCAAACCAGCGATGCAGGACGACGAGGCAAGCACGCAGCATCGGGCGCCTCAATACGTCCAGCTCAACGTGGCCGAGACATTGCGCGGCGCGCCGTAATAGCCCTGGGTCCAGTACAGGCTGTTGATGTATTTCTTGTTCGTCACATTGTTCGCGTTCAAGGCCAGACTCCAATGCTGGTCGATCGTGTAGCGCAACATCAGATCGACGAGGGCATAGGCGTCTTGCCGAATGACGGCATCGCCATCGGTGGTGCGGATGTCGCTCTGGTAGCGCAACGCGGCGCCGACCTTGAGCGCGGGCAAGGTCGGCAACCGGTAGCCGGTGGACACATGCAGGGTGCGACGCGGCACATAGGTGCGCGCGTCTTGTCCGTCTTCGCCTTTGAGCCGGAATTGCGTATAGCCCGCGTTGATGTCCCAACCGTCGGCGAGCCGGCCGACGAGTTCGAGTTCGTATCCGGTCGAGGTCGCATTCACGCCGCGGTAATACGTCTGGAAATTGCTGAAACTGCCGGCCGCTTCGGCGGTGTTGTTCTGCGTGGCGCGAAAGACCGCGGCGTTGAGGTTCAGGCGGTCGTCGAGCCAGGCGGTCTTGAGCCCCGCTTCGAGGTTGCGGCCTTCGATCGGATCGAGCACCTGGTGATTCACATCGACTTCGGTCTGCGGATTGAAAATGCGCGTGACGCTCGAATAGGCCGAGACCCGGTCGTCGATGGTCCAGACCGCGCCGACATAAGGCGTGAACGCGTGTTTGTCGTAGGCATGCGCGACGCGATAGTTTTCGCCCGCACTGTCGATCGTGGTCGCGTTGGCGCCGACGGTGAGCTTGAGCGCATCGAGCAAGGCGAGTTTGGCGGCCGCGTAGACGCTGCTGCGCCGGGTGTCGAAATGCGAGCCATCGGTGCTCGCGTCGAAGCTCGGTTTGGGGTAGGCGCCGTTCCAGGTCGCGAGGTCGGGCAAGGCAGTGCCGATGCCCTGGCCGTAGTCGGAGCGTTCACGCGCGCGTTCGCGCGCAGAGCTCACGCCGAACAACAACTCATGCTTGCGGCCGGCGAGTTGCACCGGGCCGCTCACGCGCAGGTCCGCCATCGATTGGGTGTAATCGCCGACGAAGGCCGATGGATAGGCGTACAGCCCGAGGCCGGTCGCGCGGTCCGGCGTGCCGTAGATGTAAAACAATTCCGAATCCGAATGCATCTCGCGATACAGCACCGAGGCTTGCGCGGTCCAATCGCCGCCGAGCCGCTGCAGCAGGGTGGCGTTGGCGCGCTTGTCGGTGTTGTTCCAGTACGCCCAATCGGTCGAGGTGCTGGTCGAGACGTCGTAATCGGTCGGCGTGCCGTCGGTGTAATGCAAAGGCAGGGCGCCCCAGAGCGGGCTGTCGGCGTCGTTGTTCTGCTGGGTGTAGGAAAGCCGCAATTCGGTGTCGCGGCTCAAGTCGATTTCGAGCGCACCGTCCACCAGCGTCTTGTCGGTGTGGTAGCGGTCCAGATACGAATCCTTGGCTTCGCGCACGACGATCAATTGCCCGCGCACCGTCTTTGCCGCATTGAGCGGCCCGGACATCTCCGCCTGCACGCGCCGGTCGTTCCATGAGCCGAGGGTGAGCTCCGCGCCCGCATGAAACGCATCGCCCGGGCGTTTGCGCACATAGTTGATGGTGGCCGACGGATTGCCGGTCGGTGAAAGCAAACCGTTCGCGCCGCGCAGCACTTCGACACGTTCGAAGATCGCGGTGTCCAGATCGCCCCATTGGCTGCCGTTGGTGAACGGCATGCCGATGCCGTCGAACTGAAAATTGGTCACGTCGAAACCGCGCGCCGTGTAATAGGTCCGGTCGGTCTCGACACGTTCGACCTGAATGCCGGTGGCTTGGTCGAGCGCCTGGTTCACATTGGTCAGCGCGAAATCCGCAAGCTGGGTGCGCGTCAGGATCGAGATCGATTGCGGCGTATCGCGCAGGCTCTGGTCAAACCCGGTCGCACTGTTGCTGCGCTTGGCGGCGTAGCCCGCATCGCGCGCGCCGTTCGCATCGATGCGCACTGGCGGCAGGGTCGAGGCGGTGCCGGTGTCGGTTTTTGCTTCTGCAGA
>CAXBRX010000263.1:0-5216 GCA_963977835.1 uncultured Derxia sp. | reverse complement strand
TCAGGCGTGCGCAGCGCGCCGTCGATGCCGGCGCGATCGCGCGTCAATGCGCGGGCGAGGTCGAGGCAATCAAGGCGCGCCTGCATGAAGCGCGCGTACGCGCGGTCGCCCACGCCCTTGGGCGCTGAACGCGCTGGCGTTCGGTTCGGCCAGTGTCGTGTTGGCCGCGCCGGCGCTCTGCACCGCGCCGGCCGCGCACTAGAATGTGCGCATGGGTTCGCACTCTTCCAATTCACGCAACGCGGCCACGCCGCGCGTGCGCATCGACAAATGGCTCTGGGCGGCGCGGTTTTACAAAACCCGCAGCCTTGCCGCGCAAGCCTGCGAGCGCAGCCAGGTCAAACTCAATGGTTCGGTGGTCAAGCCTGCGCGCGATGTGCAGGCCGGCGATTGGCTGGTCGTCGAAAACCCTGGTGGCCTGTATGAAATCCAGGTCGTCGCGGTCAGCGAAGTGCGCGGTCCGGCCGCGGTCGCGCAGACGCTGTATGCCGAGACCGAGGCCAGCATCGCCGAACGCGCGCGTCTGGCCGAGCGGCGCCGTCTGCAGCCCGAGCCCGAGGCGCAACGCCCCGGGCGGCCGACCAAGCGCGAACGGCGCGACATCGACCGGTTTCGCGGACGCGGTGATTGGTAGCAGCGTCGCCTGGCGGCATCGACGCGCCGCAACAATAGATGCCTTCCTCTAGGCGCGCGGGTTAACCCCCCCTTTGCGCGCGGAACTTTCCGGTCAAAAATCGCACGAACGTTCGATTCATTTTGCTGTCATGCCCGGATGTTCGACTGCGCATGACGACACTTCCCCATCGATCACCCAGGATTTGACAGGCAGACCGACGATGCCGACGGCCGAGTTTTCTTCCGATGCACGCCAAAGCGCCCGCCTGACCAAAGGCGAGCAGACGCGCGCGGCCATCCTCGATACCGCGCTCGATCTCGCGGCGCGCGACGGACTCGAAGGCCTGACCATCGGCTTGATCGCCGAACGCATGCAGATGAGCAAATCGGGCGTGTTCGCGCATTTCGGTTCGCGCGAAGATTTGCAGATCGCCACGCTGCGCGAATACCACCGCCGTTTCGATGCCGAAGTGTTCACCCCGGCCTTGCGCAAATCGCGCGGCCTGCCGCGGCTCGAAGCGATGTTCGCCAACTGGGTCGAGCATGTGCGCTCGGTCGAGATTCCGCACGGCTGCATCTATGTGAGCGGCGCGGTCGAGTTCGATGATCGCCCCGGGCCCGTGCGCGACACCCTGGTCGACATGGTCCATGCCTGGCAGAACGCGCTCAAGCGCGCGATCGCGATTGCGGTCGAAGAAGGCCATTTGCGCACCGATACCGATGCGGCGCAATTGGTGTTCGAGATCTACGCGATCATGCTCGGCCTGCATCACGAAGCACGCCTGATGCGCGCGCGCGGCAGCGTGGCACGCGCACGCACCGCATTCGCGCGCCTGATCGACGCTTACCGCTTGGACGATGCCCCGCCGGCCCGCGCCGGACGTGGTGCAGCGTCCGAAGCTTCTTCCACGGCGCGCCGCATGCGACGCGCCGCCTGATTCCATCCTTCCAACATCAAAGGCTCCCGGAGACCGCCATGCCCATCTACAAGGCCCCGCAACGCGACATGCATTTCGTGCTGCACGAACTGCTCGATGTCGAATCGACCTTCAAGACTTTGCCCAAGCACGCCGAGATCGATCGCGACACGCTCAATGCGGTGCTCGAAGAAGGCGCCAAGTTTTGCGAAGACATCATCTTCCCGCTCAACAAATCGGGCGATGAAGAAGGCTGCCATCACGACAAGACCACCTTCGAAGTGACCACGCCCAAGGGCTACAAAGAGGCCTATGCCAAGTTCGTCGAAGGCGGCTGGCCGGCGCTCGGTTGCGAGCCCGACTTCGGCGGGCAAGGGCTGCCGCAAGTGGCCAACACCGCGTTCTACGAAATGGGCAATTCGGCCAACCAGGCTTGGCTCATGTATCCGGGCCTGACGCATGGCGCTTACGAATGCCTGCTCGCGCACGGCTCCGACGCGCTCAAGCAAACCTATTTGCCCAAGCTGACCTCGGGCGAATGGACCGGCACCATGTGCCTGACCGAACCGCATTGCGGCACCGACCTCGGTCTGTTGCGCAGCAAGGCCGAACCGCAGGCCGACGGCAGCTACAAGCTCTCGGGCCAGAAGATTTTCATCAGCGCGGGCGAGCACGACATGGTCGAGAACATCGTGCATCTGGTGCTCGCGCGCCTGCCCGATGCGCCGGCCGGCACCAAGGGGATTTCGCTGTTCGTGGTGCCCAAGTTCCTCGTCAATGCCGACGGCACGCTGGGTGCGCGCAATGGCATCAGTTGCAACGGCATCGAGCACAAGATGGGCATCCATTCCAACGCGACCTGCCAGATGTATCTGGAAGGCGCGACCGGCTGGATGATCGGCGAGCCCAACAAGGGTCTGAACGCGATGTTCGTGATGATGAACGCCGCGCGTCTGGGCGTGGGCGTGCAATCGCTGGGCCTGACCGAAGTGGCCTACCAGAACGCGGTGGCCTACGCGAAAGACCGCATCCAGATGCGCAGCCTGTCGGGCCCGAAGGCGCCGGACAAGCCCGCCGATCCGATCATCGTGCATCCCGATGTGCGCAAGATGCTGTTGACCGCGCGCGCTTATGCCGAAGGTGGCCGCGCGCTCGCGTACTGGATCGCGCTGCAGATCGACATCGAACTCAATCATCCCGATGCCGAGGTGCGCAAGGAAGCCGGTGACATGGTCGCGTTGATGACGCCGATCGTGAAATCCTTCCTGACCGACAACGGCTGGACCGCGACCAGCGCCTGCATGCAGGTCTATGGCGGCCATGGCTACATCGCCGAATGGGGCATGGAGCAATACGTGCGCGATGCGCGCATCAACATGATTTACGAAGGCACCAACACCATCCAGTCGCTCGATCTGCTGGGCCGCAAGGTGTTGATGGACAACGGCGCCAAGCTCAAGAAATTCGGCAAGCTGGTGGCGGCTTTCATCGAGGAAGAAGGCGTGGTCGAGGCGATGCAGGAATTCGTCAACCCGCTCGCCGACCTCGGCGACAAGGTGCAGAAGCTGACCATGGAAATCGGCATGAAGGCCATGGGCAACCCCGACGAAGTCGGCGCCGCGGCGGTCGATTATCTGCGCGTGGTCGGCCATCTGGTGTTCGCCTACTTCTTCGCGCGCATGGCCAAGATCGCGCTTGCCAAACAAGACTCGGGCGATCCGTTCTACACCGCCAAGCTCGCGACCGCGCGCTTTTACTTTGCCAAGCTGCTGCCCGAAACCGCGAGCCTCATCCGCTCGGCGCGTGCCGGCGTCAAGCCCTTGCTCGAAATGAGCGAAGACCTGTTCTGAGAAAACCAAGGAGACCCCAAGTGTCGAATTTTCATGTGAAGAAGGTGGCGGTTCTCGGCGCCGGCGTGATGGGTGCGCAGATCGCCGCGCATTGCGTCAATGCGCGCGTGCCGGTGGTGTTGTTCGATCTGCCGGCCAAGGAAGGCAGCAAGAACGGCATCGTCGACAAAGCGATCGCCAACCTCAAAAAGCTCAGCCCGGCGCCTTTCGGCGATGTGGCCGAGGCCGGCCTCGTCGAACAGGCCAATTACGAAACCGACCTTGAAAAACTCAA
Organism: uncultured Derxia sp.; assembly: GCA_963977835.1. Lineage (GTDB taxonomy): Bacteria > Pseudomonadota > Gammaproteobacteria > Burkholderiales > Burkholderiaceae_E > CAXBRX01. Next base: position 1,560 of record CAXBRX010000263.1, on the reverse strand, counting down.
GGGCTGCGACCTGGTGATCGAAGCGATCGCCGAGCGCATGGACTGGAAGCACGACCTTTACAAGAAGGTCACGCCTTTCATTGCGCCCAATGCGATCTTCGCCTCCAACACTTCGGGCTTGTCGATCACGGCCTTGAGCGATGGCTTCGATGCCGACCTCAAGAAGCGTTTTTGCGGCGTGCATTTCTTCAACCCGCCGCGCTACATGCATCTGGCCGAGTTGATCCCGACCGCGCATACCGATGCGCACATCCTCGACAACCTCGAAACCTTCCTCACGCAAACCTTGGGCAAGGGCGTGGTGCGTGCGAAAGACACGCCGAACTTCGTCGCCAATCGCGTGGGCGTGTTCTCCATCCTCGCGATCATCAAGGAAGGCGAAAAATTCGGTCTCGGCTATGACGTCATCGACGACCTGACCGGCTCCAAGCTCGGCCGCGCGAAGTCGGCGACCTTCCGCACCTCGGACGTGGTCGGCCTCGACACCATGGCCCATGTCATCAAGACCATGCAGGACACCCTGCCGGCCGACAAGGACCCGTTCGCGTCCTTGTACGGCGTGCCGCCGGTGCTCAAGGCTTTGGTGGAAAAAGGCGCGCTCGGCCAAAAGAGCGGCGCGGGCTTTTTCAAGAAGGTCGGCCGCGACATCATGAAGCTCGACCCGGCCACGGGCGAGTACGTGCCCTCGGGCGGCAAGGCCGACGAGATCGTGGTGCGCATGCTCAAGAAGCCGGCCGCCGAACGCTTCAAGCTGTTGCGCGAATCGAGCAACCCGCAAGCGCAATTCCTGTGGAGCATTTTCCGCGACGTCTGGCATTACATCGCCCTTCATCTGGTCGACATCGCCGACAACGCGCGCGATGTGGACTTCGCGATCCGCTGGGGCTTCGGCTGGAACGAAGGTCCGTTCGAAACCTGGCAGGCCGCGGGCTGGAAGCAGATCGCCGCGTGGATCGCCGAAGACATCGCTGCGGGCAAGGCGCTGTCGTCAGCGCCGTTGCCGGCCTGGGTCAACGAGGTCGATGGCGTGCACAAGCCCGAGGGTTCGTACTCGGCCATCAAGAAGACGTATGTCGGCCGCTCGACGCTGCCGGTCTATGCGCGTCAGCATTTCAAGCAGCATGTCGTGGGCGAAGCGGGCGCCGATCCGCTCAAAGCCGGCAAGACCGAATTCGAAGACGAATCGATCCGCCTGTGGACGCTCGACGATGAAGTGCTGATCGTCTCGTTCAAGACCAAGATGAACACCATCGGCCCGGGCATCATGACCGGCGTCGTCAAGGCCGTGGCCTTGGCCGAAGAAAAGTACAAAGGCCTGGTGGTCTGGCAGCCGACATCGCTTGCCAGCGGGCCGTTCTCGGCCGGTGCCGATCTGCAATCGATGTTGCCGGCCTTCATGGCGGGCGGCCCGAAGGCGATCGAGCCGATCGAAAAGCAATTGCACGATCTGGTGCTCACGCTGCGTTATGCGCAAGTGCCGACGATCGCGGCGGTCTCGGGCATTGCGCTCGGCGGCGGTACCGAGCTCAGCGTGTATTGCGCGCGGCGCGTGGCCAACTT
>CAXBRX010000262.1:0-5226 GCA_963977835.1 uncultured Derxia sp. | reverse complement strand
TATGCCTTCGACTTGCTCAGCCAGCAGTGGTCGGATCTATTGCGCACGCTGCAGCAGTGCGGGGTGCGGGTGGTGTGCTGTCAGCCGCCGGCTGTGCCGGCCTCCGAGGGTGAGCGGCCGTCACAGCAGTGTCTGGCCTTTGCCGACGCGGCGGCCGAGCGTCTGGCGGCTGCGCGCGGGGCGCGTGCGGTGCTGGAGCAACAGCCGCAGGCACGCATCGCCATCGTGCCGCAAGGTGGCAATTCCGGTCTGGTCGGCGGCTCGACGCCCGATGTCACGGGCACGGCGATCGTGCTGTCCTTGCAGCGCATGCAGCGCGTGCGCGCGGTCGATCCGCTCAACAACACCCTGATCGTCGAAGCCGGCGCGATTCTGCACAACGTTCAACAGGCGGCGCGCGAGGCCGGGCGATTGTTTGCGCTATCGCTCGCGGCCGAAGGCAGTTGCACCATCGGCGGCAACCTGAGCACCAATGCCGGCGGCACCCAGGTGCTGCGCTATGGCAATGCGCGCGAGTTGTGCCTCGGGCTCGAAGTCGTCACGCCCGCGGGCGAGTTGTGGGATGGCTTGCGCGGCCTGCGCAAAGACAACACCGGCTACGACTTGCGCGATCTTTACATCGGCGCCGAAGGCACGCTCGGCATCATCACCGCGGCCTGCCTCAAGCTGTATCCGCTGCCCAAGGCGCAGGCCACGGCCCTGGTGGCGGTCCGCGATGTCGAGGCGGCGCTTGCCTTGCTCGATCTGGCGCAAGGCCGTTGCGGCCCGACCTTGACCGCATTCGAATTGTTCAGCGACTTCTGCCTCGGCTTGGTCGAAAAGCACTTCCCGCCGCAACGCTCGCCGTTTGCCGAGCGTCATGCGCAATATGTGCTGATCGAACTCAGCGACCATGAAGACGAAGCCCATGCGAATGCGCAATTCGACGCGCTGATGCAGGCCGCCTTCGATGCCGGTCTCATCGCCGATGCGGTCATCGCGCAAAGCATGGCGCAAAGCCGCGCCTTGTGGACCTTGCGCGAGAGTATTTCGGAGGCCCAGGCCGCCGAAGGCAAGAACATCAAGCACGACATCGCGGTGCCGATCTCGCGCATCGCCGAATTCATCCGCGAAACCGACGCCTTGCTGCAGCAAGCGCACCCGGGCGTGCGCATGGTCACCTTCGGCCATCTGGGCGACGGCAATCTGCATTACAACGTGAGCCCGGCGCTTGGCGCCGACGGCCGATGCGAACCCGAAGCCGAGTTTCTGGCCAAGCAGTCGCGCATCTATGGGATCGTCCACGATCAAGTCCACGCGTATCGTGGCTCCATCTCGGCCGAACACGGCATCGGGCGGCTCAAGCGCGACGAACTCCTGCGCTACAAATCGCCGGTCGAGCTGGGGTTGATGCGCACGATCAAACGCGCGCTCGACCCGCACAACCTCATGAACCCCGGCAAGGTGGTCTGATCGCCGCCGGGGCCACCCGGGAGATCGGCATGGTGCAGCGGCTTTCGCTTCGACGGCTTTCGCTTTCACCTTGGGTCATGGGCATGCTCTGCCTGTGCTGGGCGGGCGTGGCATCGGCCCAGGTCTACAAATGCCAGGCCGGCGGCAAGACGGTCTACAGCGACACGCCTTGCGCCCAAGGCGCCCAGTCCGAGGTCGCCATCACGCCCGCACCCGATCCGCAAACCCAGGATGCCGCGCGCGACCGTCTGTCCGATGAAGTCAAACGCGCCGATCATGTCGTGGCCGAAGCGCGCAAGCGTTCCGATGCCGATGCCAAACGCCGTGCCGAGATCGCGGTGGCCGAGCGCAAAGCCGAAGAAGCACGGCTCAAGAAGGAAGCTGCCGAAGCGCAAGCCGCGGCAAACGCGAACAAGGCCTACAAACCCAAGCTCAGCAAACCGAAAACACCAAGCGGCTATTCGACGCGGACCAGCAACCCGACACCTTGAAGGAAACGCGATGACTTCCTTGCAACGACGTGCCCTCGCCTGGTTGATCGCCTCCGCCATCTCGTTCGGCGCTTATTTTGTCTACACATGGGTCTTTGTCGGCGCCGGCTTGGGCGGCAACGCAGCCAGACTGATGCCCATCGCCGCACTCCTGATCGCCGGCTACACGGCGTTGCCCGCGGTGCTGACCGTGTTCGCCGCGCTCAAGACGGGATGGCCGGCCTGGGTCTTGGGCACGGGCGTCTGGTCCGTGCTCGTGATCGGATTGATGACGCCCTTCCTGCTTCGGGCTTCGCCGCTCGAGATCGCGGCTTTCTTCCTGCCCATGCTCGCGACGCAGGCGGTATCGGGAGCGGTCTTCGGCGGCGTCATCGCAGGCGCCCCGAGCAAAGTCACGCCTTGAATCAGGCCTCGTCCACTTCCGACACCTGATCGAGATCGCGCTCGACCAAGGCCATCGCACGCAAAATCAAGCTCGCGTCGGCGTCGCGCAATTGCGTCGCGTCGCTGAGCAGACGGCGAAACGCACGGGCGCGCGGCAAGCCGTTGTAGAGCCCGAGGATGTGCCGCACCACATTGCGCACCGGCGTGCCGCGGGCCCGTAATTCGCGCTCGGCATACACGGCGAGTGCGCGCAACACCTCGGCGCGTCGTGGCGGCACCCAGTCCGCGGCTGGGTCGGCCAGGAATTCGGCTTCCCAAAGCGCGAGCGCATACGGATGGTGATAAGCCTCACGGCCGATCATCACGCCATCCACGTGTGCCAGTTGCTCGGCGATCTGCACCGTGCTCGCCAACCCTCCGTTGACGAGGATTTCGAGCGCCGGAAACTCTTGTTTGAGCCGATGCGCCACGTCGTAGCGCAAGGGCGGCACTTCGCGGTTTTCCTTCGGGCTCAGGCCTTTGAGCCAGGCATTGCGCGCATGGACGATGAAAGTCTTGCAGCCGGCCTCGGCCACCGCGCCGATGAAATCGCGCACGAATTCGTAAGACTCGATCTTGTCGATCCCGATGCGATGCTTGACCGTGATCGGCAGATCGACCGCATCGACCATCGCACGCACGCAATCGGCCACCAGTTGCGGCTCGGCCATCAGGCAGGCGCCGAAAGCGCCGCGCTGCACGCGTTCGCTCGGGCAGCCGCAATTCAAATTCACTTCGTCGTAGCCGTACCGGGCCGCCAGACGCGCGCAATGCGCGAGATCGGCCGGTTCGCTGCCGCCCAATTGCAGGGCGACCGGATGCTCTTCATCGTTGTAGCGCAGATGCCGGTCGACATCGCCATGCAACAAGGCGCCGGTGGTCACCATCTCGGTGTACAGCCAGGCGTGCGGGGCGAGCAGCCGATGGAAATAACGGCAATGGCGATCGGTCCATTCCATCATGGGCGCGACCGCGAGTCGGCGGGGAGGCAAGGTCTTCATGCGGAGAAATCGGGCGCACCGCGCAAACCGCGCGCGAACCATTCGCGCTGCGCTGCAATACACACCAGGGCGCATTGTCGCATCCGGCGCGGTTTTCCCTGCCGCCGGTTTGCGAAGCGTCAAGCCGGGCGTTTCCATCCCCCACGGCCGCACCCGCCTTGGGTGACAATGCACGCTTTCGTCACTCGACCGAATTCACCTATGACGCATGCCGCCATCACCGGCTGGGGCAAATGCCTGCCGCCCGCGACGCTGACCAATGCCGACCTCGCGACCATCATCGATACCAACGACGATTGGATCGTGCAACGCACCGGCATCCGCGAACGGCGCATCACCCATGTGCCGGCGGTGCAGCTCACCCATGTGGCCGCGCAGCGCGCGCTGGCCTGCGCCGGCATCGAGGCCGGGCAGCTCGATCTCATCGTCTACGGCAGTTGCAGCGCCGACGAAGCCGTGCCCAACACCGCCTCGGGCCTGCAAGTGCTGCTCGGTGCCAAGCGCGCCGCGGCCTATGACATCAACACCGCCTGCACGAGCTTCCTGTATGGCCTCAGCACCGCGACCGCCCTCATCAAGACCGGCGTGGTGCGCACTGCGCTCGTGGTCGGCGTCGAATACATCTCGCAGTACATGGATTGGAGCAACCGCAATGTGGCCGTGTTGTTCGGCGATGGCGCGGCGGCCGTGGTGCTGCAGGCGAGCGATCGCGAAGAAGGTCTGATCGGCGAGGCCTTGGGTTGCATCGCCGACGCGCGCCAGACGCTGCGCGTGCGCGGCATGGGCGCGGTCTACGGCAATCGCGATGTGATGCTCGGCGATACGCAATGGGATTTCGACGGACAGGAAATCTTCAAGCGCGCAGTGCATGGCATGAGCGAAGCGAGCAACACGGTGCTCGCGAAATGCGGCAAGACCATCGCCGACATCGATCTGCTGGTGCCGCACCAGGCCAATCTGCGCATCATCGAAGCGGTCGGCAAACGCATCGGCGCGAGCATGGACCGCACCTTCCTGACCGTGCACAAGTACGGCAACATGTCGGCCGCGACGGTGCCGGTGGCGCTGGTCGAAGCCATCGAGGCGGGCCGAGTGCAACCGGGCAATCTGTTGCTGATGCCGGCCTTCGGTGCCGGGCTCACCTTGTGCTCGCATCTCGTGCGCTGGGGCGAGCGCGTCACGCCGATCGCGACCTCCGACGCAGAACTGCCGCCCTTCGAAGGTACGGCGCTCGATCTGGTCGGCGCATTGCGCGCCAAGAAAGAACCCGCCGGGCGTTCCGCTGCAGGCAGCTTGCCCAGCCCCTTGGCCAGCTCGTTGATGGTACCGGTTTTGCCCAGGTAACGCGCCTTGACGCGCTCGAGCTCGTCGGCATCGTCAATGCCGGCAAACTGCTTTAGCGCATCAGCGACAACTACGTCGATGTCTTCCATGGCACTCCGCCAACTGGGCCCAGCAGGCCAAGTATTTGAAAATATTGAATAATTTTATCGCAAAAAAAAGAGGCCGGAGCCTCTTTTTTTTGCGTTTTAGTGTTACTTACGCACCGAGGCTTGCTCTCGCGGTTTCCACGAACTTTGCAAACGCCGGTTTGTCGAGCACGGCGATGTCCGCCAGCACTTTGCGATCGACATCCACCATCGCTTTTTTAAGCCCATTCATGAAGTGGCTGTAGGTCATGCCATGCTCGCGCACGGCAGCGTTAATACGCGCGATCCACAGTGAGCGGAACACGCGTTTTTTATTGCGACGGTCGCGGTAAGCATATTGCCCCGCGCGCATCACCGCTTCGTTGGCGACGCGGAAAACATTACCGCGGCGGCCGCGAAAGCCCTTGGCTTTTTCCAGAACTTTTTAGT
>CAXBRX010000261.1:0-5240 GCA_963977835.1 uncultured Derxia sp. | reverse complement strand
CAGTTCGTCGAGGATGATGCGCGAGACCTCGTCGCGATCGGCATCGGACGGCCGCAGACATTCGATGCCTTGCGCTTTCAAAGCTTGCGGATAGACCTCGCTTTGCACCAGCCACGCGGTGCCGGTGACGCCGACTCGCGCATAGCCGCGCGCCTGCGCTTCATGCGCGACGACCTCGGCGATGTGCAGCCAAGGCAAAGGGCTGCGCGGCAATACGCGGTCCAGCGCCTGATGGATGGTGTTGTCGGGGCAGATCAGAAATTCAGCGCCGGCACGCGCGAGCTTGTCGGCCGAATCGAGCATCAAGTCGGCCACGCCATCGAGGTCGCGGCGTTCGAGCGCTTCGACATACCGGCGCAACGAATGCGTATGCATCGAGACTTCGGGGTGGGCATGCGGCCCCAGCAAAGCGGCGCCTTCGACACAGAAAGTGCGATAACACAGCGCCGCGCCTTCGGCCGAAAAGCCGACGATGCCGACATGCGCGGGCGCTTTCATCGGGTCGTGAAGTCGAAATACACGCGCACCAGCTTGCGGTCGAGCGCGATCCAGCCGTCCCGGCCGGGCGCCGGATCGCGCGGCGCGAAGAATTCCAACTGCGCAAACTCTTCGGCCGTGGGCCATTGCGCGATGGCGGCGTCGGGCTTCACGTAAGCCGGGCGCGCATCCAAGGGGCGCCAGGCCGCCTGCCATGCGGGCAGCGCTTGCACGCTCAATTGCGCTGCGCCGACGTAACGGTAATCGGTCGGTCCCAAACCGCCGGCCTGACCGAGTGGCATCTGATGTGCCTGGGTCGATTGCACGCCAGGCGCTTCAGTGCGTGTGCCTGCCAATAGCTGCGCCACGGCGGCGGATTGCAATTCGGTGGTTTGCGGAGCATCGGCTTTTCCACACCCGTCGAGCAGCAAGCCCGCGAGCAGGGCCAGGGCCGCAAACGAAAATCCGCCACGGCGATGCACGGCCAAGTCGAAGTTTTGGAAAAATGTACGACTGAAGAAATGCCTCATGGTCACGGGCCAAAGTTTCAATGGGCCGAGACTTTAGCAAGCAATGCGATGCTCGGTGCAGCCACTACGCATACTGACGCGCATCCTCGATCACTTTCCCGTCATTAGGCAGGCCTTGCACAAAAGCCACCTCGCCGCGCAGTTTGGTCACATCGCGTAGCGCTTCTGCGATGCGCGCGGCCAGCGCATCGACCTCGGCACCGCTGGCCTGGCCCGGCGCGAGTTCGCAGCGCAAGGTCATGCGGTCGTTGGCGAGTTCGCCTTCCACCACCAGGCGCGCGCGCTTGATTTCCGCAAAGCGCTTGACCACCTGATCGACCTGGCCCGGATGCACGAACATGCCGCGCACCTTGGTGGTCTGATCAGCGCGGCCCATCCAGCCTTTGATGCGGGTGTTGGTGCGCCCGCAGGGACTTAGCCCCGGCAGCACCGCGCTCATGTCGCCGGTGCCGAAACGCACCAGCGGGTAATCGTCGTTGAACAAGGTGACGACGACTTCGCCGACTTCGCCTTCGGGCACCGGGTCGCCGGTGCCGGGCCGCACGATCTCGACGATGAGGGATTCATCGATCGTGAGGCCGGCGCGCGCGGGCGTCTGGTAGGCGATGCAGCCGAGGTCGGCGGTGCCGTACCACTGATAAACCTCGGCCACGCCATGTTCGCGCAGCCAGGTCTCGAGCGCGGGCGGGCAGGCTTCGCCGCCGACCAGCGCGATCTGCAGACTCGGCAGCGGCGTGTTCATCTCGGCTGCTTTCTCCAGAATGATCTTGAGAAAACTCGGCGTGCCGGTGTAGAGGCGCGGGCGCAACGCGGCGATGGCCTGCACTTGTTGTTCGGTCTGGCCGATGCCGGCGGGCACCACGGGGCAGCCGAGTTTGCGCGCGCCGCCGTCGATCATCCAGGCGCCTGGCGTGAAGTGGTAGCTGAAGCAATTGTGGATCACATCGCCCGGGCGGGCGCCGGCCGCATACAAGGCGCGTGCGGTGCGCCACCAGTCTTCGCCGCGGCCTTCGGGATCGAAGATCGGCCCGGGCGACATGTACAGATGCGCGAGGCCCGCGACCGGCGTGGCATTGAGCCCGCCGAACGGCCCGATGCCCGCGGCGATGCCGGCCTCTTGCAGCCCATGCAGATCGCTCTTGCGCGTGACGGGCAGGCGCGCGAGCGCGGCGCGGCTGTCGATGCTGCGCGCGTCGATGCCGGCGAGCAGCGTGGCAAAGCCCGGCGCTTGTTGGGCACGCGCGATCAAGGCCGGCAACCGCGCCAGCAGCTCGCGTTCGCGCACGATGGGGTCGCGGGTCTCGAGCGCGTCGTAATGATCGGCGCGCGTGTGGGTGTCGGCCATGGCGGTGTCCTTGTCGGCTCGCGCAGCGAGCCCGGTCGTCGGTTCAGTCGTCGTCGAGCTTGAGTACGCGGCGCTTGGCTTCGTCGATGAGCTTGCGCTGGTCCACGGGCGTGCCGAGGGCGTAGCGCGTTTCGCCGTGCCGGCTGCGCACGACGGCGACGATGGCCGTGCCGTCCGCATGCAGTTCGACGAGCGGTCTGCCCTGGGCTTCGAACACCCCGGTGCGTTTTTCGACAAGGCCTTTGATGTCGCGCAATTGGCGGCGCAGCGCGCCGTACTCGAGCAGTTGATCGGAAGTCGCGATGGTCATGATGGCGTCTGGTTTCAGGCCAGCCAGCGCTTGCGGCGCCGGTAGCTCTTGACGTCGCGGAAGCTCTTGCGCCCGGCGCCGGAAACACCGAGATAGAACTCCTTGACGTCTTCGTTGGAGGCAAGGTCGCGCGCCGCGCCGTCCATGACCACGCGGCCGCTTTCGAGAATGTAGCCGTAATCGGCGTACTTCAGCGCCACATTGGTGTTCTGTTCCGCGAGCAGGAAGCTCACCTGTTCCTTCGCGTTGAGGTCTTTCACGATCTCGAAGATCTCGGCCACGATCTGCGGCGCGAGGCCCATCGAGGGTTCGTCGAGCAGGATCATCTCGGGGTTGGCCATCAAGGCCCGCCCGATCGCGCACATCTGTTGTTCGCCGCCCGAGGTGTAGCCGGCCTGGCTCGCGCGCCGGGTCTTGAGCCGCGGAAAATAGGCATAGACCTTGTCGAGCGCCGCCGAAACATCGCCGCGCCCGGCCTTGCGCGCATAGGCGCCGGTGAGCAGGTTTTCTTCGATGCTCAGATGCGCGAAGCAATGCCGGCCTTCCATGACCTGCACCACGCCGCGGCCCACAAGGTCGTAAGGCGTGAGCTTCTCGATGCGCTCGCCCGCGTATTCGATGTAGCCCTTGGTCACATCGCCGCGCTCGCTTTTGAGCAGGTTCGAGATCGCGCGCAAGGTCGTCGTCTTGCCGGCGCCGTTGCCGCCGAGCAAGGCCACGATGCCGCCGCGCGGCACCTTGAGCGACACGCCCTTGAGCACCAGGATCACATGGTTGTAGATGACCTCGATGCCATTGACATCGAGCAGCGTGGTCTGGGTTTGCGCCTGCGTCACGATGAGCCTTTCAGGGGGCGAGGACACATGCGCGGCGCCAAGCAGCAGGCGCCGCGCACGCTACGCGCTTACGACTGGCAATCCGCCGGAGCGCGGCGGGTCAGCTTCTTCTCGCTCGCGTACTTCTCGGCCGCGGCCTTGACCATCGGCTTCAGGATCTGCTCGTCGGCCGTGTAATAGTCGGAAGTGATGCTCCACTTCGCGCCATCCCAGGTTTCGATACGCGCGGTCATCGAGCCCATGTGATCGGCGCACGAGGTGCTGACGGGGCGCAGCACGCCCGAGAAGCCGAGCGCATCAAGCTTCTTCTGGTCGAGCGCGAGGTTCTCGAAGCCCCAGCGCACTTGCTCGCTGGTCATGACCTTGCCCTTGCCATAGCGCTCTTGCGCACGACGCACCGCCTCGATGCCGAGCGCCTGGATGATGACGCCGCGGGTGTAGAGCACCGAACCGACTTCATCGCGCGGGCCGGTGCCCTGGCCTTTGTCGTGCACGTATTTGAGGATGTCTTGAATCACCTTGGGCTGTTGGCCCGAGGTGTTGAGCGCGAGCGCGTTGTAGCCCTTGGCGCCTTCGCCCACATCCTTCACATCAGGTTCGGCACCGGCCCACCAAACGCCGTACATCTTCTCGCGCGGATAGCCGGTGGCTTGCGCTTCCTTGAGCGCGGTCGCATTCATCACGCCCCAGCCCCAGAGCAGCACATAGTCGGGCCGTTGCTGGCGCACCTGCAGCCAGGCCGATTTCTGTTCGACGCCCGGCGCCGTGACCGGAATCTTGATGAGATTGAAGCCGTGCATCTTGGCGCGTTCTTCCAGGAGCGGAATCGGCTCCTTGCCGAACGGCGAGTCGTGATAGACGAGCGCGATCTTCTTGCCCTTGAGCTTGTCGAGCCCGCCTTCCTTCTTGCCGATGTGCTGGATGAGAATGTCGGCGCCGGTCCAATAGCTGCCCAGCAGCGGGAAGTTCCACTTGAACACGCCGCCATCCTGCGAGGCCGAAAGGCCGTAGCCGACCGTCAGCAGCGGCATCTTGTCGTTGGGCGCCTTGTCGGTCAGCGCGAAGGTGATGCCCGTCGATTGCGGGTCGAAGAAACTCGCGCCGCGGCCTTTGAGGCGTTCATAACATTCGACGCCCTTGTCGGTCGCGTAGGCGGTTTCGCATTCCTCGTAGGTGAGCTTCACGCCATTGATGCCGCCATCGCGCGCATTGATGAGCTTGAGGTAATCCTGTTTGCCGTTGGCCCAGGGCGTGCCGTTGGGCGCGTACGGCCCGGTGCGATAAACCAGCAAGGGGAAGAACTGTTCCTTGGCCTGCGCGCTTGCGAGGCTCGGGGCCAGACCCGCCGCCAACGCGCCCAACGCGAATGCCGCGAGCGGAAGCATCCGTCGCATCGCTTTCATCGGTCGAATGTTCATTGCCTGTCTCCTATGTGGTGCGCACTCGGGTGCGCTGTTTGTTGCTGCTCTCAATGCGGGAACGGCCACAACCTCAGCTTTTCCTTGCCGGTGGACCACAAGCGTGCGAGGCCGTGCGGTTCGACGATCAGGAAGAACACGATCAAGGCGCCGAAGATCATCAATTCGAGATACGACGCGGTGGTGGTCGGCAAGGTCAGCCCGAACGCTTCGGGCAGACGGTTGAGCGCGATCGGCAGCAGCACGATGAAAGCCGCGCCGAAGAAGCTGCCCATGATCGAGCCCAGCCCGCCGATGATGACCATGAACAACAACTGGAAGGAA
>CAXBRX010000260.1:0-5257 GCA_963977835.1 uncultured Derxia sp. | reverse complement strand
ATGAAGCGCTCGGCCTGTTGCGCTCGAGCCGCATCGTCGATTACGTCGAGCCGGATGCGGTGCGGCGTGCGCTGTAAGCGCTTCAGCCCGATCATCATTGGCACTTAAGCGTCACGGCATCTGCTGCGCATGATGCATGCGTGTGTCATCCGGGTGACAAAACACAAATCCGGCACAGTGAGCCAGCGCGGTTCAACTTAGCATGCAAGGTTTGGTAGGCCACACGAGAGGAATTCGAATGTCACGTAACGTTCGTCGGATCGCGGGCGGTGTGATCGGCGTATTGGCGGTTGCATCGGCGGTTGGCGTGTCCGCGCAGTATCTGAATACCAACAAGCTGGTTACCTTCGTTCCGCCACGAGCAACGGCGCAGCAGCCCATCACGCAATTGGTCGTCAAGTACAAGGGCGAGACCGAGGCGATGCGCGTTCAAAGCGTCACCACGCAGCGCATGGATGTGCTCAGTGCCAGCGCGGGCGTGAAGCTGACCTACAAGCGTCCGATGGGCGGCGCGGCGCATGTGCTGTATCTGCCGCGTGCCATGTCGGTGAACGAAGCCAAGGCCATCGCTGCAAAGATCGCCGCGAATCCGAATGTCGAATACGCCGAGCCCGACTATGTGCGCAGGGCATTGGTGGTACCGACTGATCCGGGATACGCCCCTGGTTTCAACTTTGGCAGCGGCAGTGTGCAGGGGCAGTGGGACCTGATGGCGCCGACGGGTTCGTATACCTATCGCGCTTCAGGTGTGTCTTCGACTGTGGCGCCGGTCGGCGGTGCGAATCTGCCCGCGGCCTGGGATATCGCGAAGGGCAGCGGTGTTGTGATCGGCGTCGTGGACACCGGCTTGACGTCGCACCCTGATCTGAACGCGAACATGGTGGGCGGCTCGCCGGCATCGAGCGGGTACGATTTCATCAGCATGAATGTGCCTGGGATCCCTTCGACGGATCCCAATTTCACCGCCAATGATGGCGACGGGCGCGATTCCGATCCGAGCGATCCCGGCGATTGGATGGCGGCCGGCGATTGCGGCACGAACGAACCAGCAACGGCGGAGGGCAGTTCGTGGCATGGCACGCACGTGTCGGGCACGATTGCCGCCGTCGCCAACAATAATGCGGGCATCGCTGGTGTTGCGTATCAAGCGAAGGTCTTGATGGCGCGTGCTTTGGGCAAATGCGGCGGTAACAGTTCGGATATCTCCGACGCCATTCGCTGGGCAGCGGGCGTCAGCGTGCCCGGCGTGCCGACGAATACCAATCCTGCCAAGGTTGTCAGCCTGAGCCTGGGTGGTTCGACTCAATCCGGCCCGGAAGTCTGCGGAACTACTGAGCAAAATGCTGTCAACGCGGTCCGCGCGGTGGGCGCCGTAGTCGTCGCAGCCACCGGGAACGATGGCACTGCGTATATCGCCGCACCTTCAAGTTGCGCAGGCGTCATCGCAGTCACCGCGCATACGATCGAAGGCGACAAGGCCGATTACGCCAATTACGGCGATAGCGGCGATGGCGTCAACGGTCAAGCGCCAAAGAACGCGACCACGATCAGCGCTCCGGGTGGCGGCTGCGGAACGAGCATCACCGCGTCGACCTCGCCCGCGTGTGCCAATCAATACGTCTGGTCGACCCTGAACAGCGGAACGCAAGGACCGGCGAATCCCGGCTATGCCGGCGCAGTTGGCACCAGCATGGCTACGCCCCACGTCGCCGGGGTGGCGGGCTTGTTGTTCTCGCTCAACCCGAGCTTGTTGCCTGACACCGTCGCGAGTTTGCTGACCTCGACGGCGCGTCCGTTCCCGGCCGGCACGTATTGCGCGACCGGCGGCGCGGGCTTCGGCAAATGCGGCGCAGGCATGCTCGATGCCGCTGCTGCGGTGACCCAATTGCTCGCCAATCAGCCCACGGTCAGTGTCGGGGCAGATCAAGCGGCGCAAGGCCATGCCTCGGTCACCTTGACGGGCGGCGGCACCATCAGCGCCACCTCCGGCGCCTCGGGCTTGACGTACGCCTGGACGCAGACCGGCGGCGGCGCCGTGACCTTGGCTACGCCGAATGCTGCGACGACGACTTTCACTGCCAACAACACCTCGGAAACGCTGGCCTTCAAGCTCACCGTGACGGATAGCAAGGGCTATGCGAAGTCGGCCACCACCCATGTGACCGTGACTGCGGTGGTCGATCCCACGCCGCCGACCACGGGTGGCGGCGGTGGCGGTGGTGCCGTCGGCCTGCTCGGCTTCGGCCTACTCGCGCTTGGCGCCTGGGGCTTGCGCCGCAACCGCGCGCTGGTGCGATAACGCGCGCCAGGCAACGTAGACAATGAGGCCGGCGAGGGTGCCGGCCCAATGCGCCTCGATCAAGACAGGGCCGCCCAGCCAACCGGGCGGCCCTGCTTGTTTTTGCGGCTGGGTCAGCGCTTCGAGCGCGAGCTTGAGCGCCAGGCCACCCAGCAGCACCCAGCCGTAACGCGGGCCGCGCCACCAGGGGTGTGCGGGTGTCGGGTCGCGCCGGGTCGCCAAGGCCAACGCGTCGGCGGCGAACAAGCCGTGCAAAGGGCCCGACAAACCGACCATCCAGGCGATGTGTGCGCCGAACAGCGCGAGCAGGGCGGAGGTCAGCGTGCCGATGACCACCAGGCCCAGCACTTGCACGCGCGGCTGCACCAAAGGCGCGAACATCATGAGCACGAGCGCGAGTCCGCCCAGGTTGAGCGCGGCATGCGCCCACGACAAATGCACCCAGGGCCCGGTGACCAGGCGCCAGACTTCGCCTGCGACCACGGCGTCGCGCTCGTAGGCGAGGGCATGGAAGGCGAGCGCGCCCGCAGCCTGGATCAGGACGACCACACCGGCCGCGATCGCGAAGGCGGTCGGCAAATGGTGCGAAACCATGCGCTGCAGCATGGGCGAGGCGGGCTTCATGTCGGTGATGTCGTTGGCAATTCGGGGCAAGGGCGTGGCTTGCTTGGTGCAGTGCGCCCAAGGGCGGCCCGTATAATGGCCGCTTCCTCGCATCGATGCATTCTCGCTCGTTCATACACCTTCTTTTTCCTCTTCTTCACGGACCCGCCATGCAATTCAAGAAGATGACCGACCTCGATCTGCGCGGTAAGCGCGTGTTCATCCGCGCCGACCTCAATGTGCCGCAGGCCGACGATCTTTCGATCACCGACGACACTCGCATCCGCGCTTCGGTGCCGGCGATCAAGTTCGCGCTCGACGCGGGCGCGGCGGTCATGGTCACTTCGCATCTGGGCCGCCCGACCGAAGGCGAACTCAAGACCGAGGATTCGCTGCGTCCGATCGCCGATCGGCTCGCGCAATTGCTCGACCGCAAAGTCGCGTTGATTCAGAACTGGGTCGAAGGCGGCTTCGAAGTGAAGCCCGGCGAAGTGGTGCTGCTGGAAAACTGCCGCGTCAACAAGGGCGAAAAGAAGAACGACGACGCGCTCGCGCAAAAAATCGCCAAGCTGTGCGATGTGTATGTGAACGACGCTTTCGGTACCGCGCATCGCGCCGAGGCCACCACCCATGGTGTCGCCAAGTACGCGCCCGTGGCTTGCGCCGGCCCTTTGATGGCGGCTGAACTCGAAGCCCTGGGCAAGGCGCTCGAACACCCCAAGCGTCCGATGGTCGCGATCGTCGCGGGCTCCAAGGTCAGTACCAAGCTCACGATTCTCGAATCGCTCGCGTCCAAGGTCGATCAGCTCATCGTCGGCGGCGGCATCGCCAACACTTTCCTGCTGGCACAAGGGCACAAGATCGGGAAGTCTTTGGCCGAGCCCGACCTTGTCGACAAGGCGCGCAAGATCATCGACCTCATGAAAGCGCGCGGCGCCGATGTGCCGCTGCCCGAGGATGTGGTGGTCGCCAATGAATTCGCGGCGCATGCGCGCGCCAACAAGGTCGGTGTCGATCAGGTTGCCGATGACGACATGATTCTCGACATCGGCCCCAAGAGCGCGGCCAAGCTCGCGGGCGTGCTCGCCAACGCGGGCACCATCGTTTGGAACGGTCCGGTAGGCGTGTTCGAGATCGACCAGTTCGGCGGCGGCACCAAGATGCTCGCGGCAGCCATTGCGCATTCGCCCGCGTTCTCGATCGCGGGTGGCGGCGACACACTGGCCGCGATCGCCAAGTACGGCATCGAAAAACAAATCGGCTACATCTCGACCGGCGGCGGCGCCTTCCTCGAATTCCTCGAAGGCAAGACCTTGCCGGCCGTCGAAGTGCTCATGCAACGCGCAGCCTGAAAGAACCCGACACCATGCAACGCGCCACCAAGATCGTCGCGACCATCGGCCCGGCCTCCAACGACAAAGACACCCTCAAGCGCATGATCGCGGCGGGAGTCGATGTCGTGCGCATGAACTTCTCGCACGGCAAGGCCGAGGACCACATCGCCCGCGCGCAAATGGTCCGCGAAGCCGCGGCCGAATGCGGCAAGGAAGTCGCGATCATGGCCGACTTGCAAGGCCCGAAGATCCGCGTCGGCAAGTTCAAGGACGGCAAGATCACCCTGGTGCCGGGCGCGACTTTCACGCTCGATGCCAAGTGCGAACTCGGCGATCAGGACCGCGGCGGGCTCGATTACACCGACCTGCCGCGCGATGTGCGCGCGGGCGACACGCTTTTGCTCAATGACGGCCTGATCGAACTCACCGTCGACCGTGTGCTCGGCAGCGAGATCGTGACCACAGTCGTGATCGGCGGCGTGTTGTCGAACAACAAGGGCATCAACCGCAAGGGCGGCGGGTTGTCCGCACCGGCGCTGACGGCCAAGGACATGGAAGACATCCGCACCGCTTGCGCGTTGCAGGCGGATTACATCGCGGTGTCTTTCCCCAAGACGCGCACCGACATGGAAATGGCGCGCCAGCTCGCCACCATCGCGGGCCAGCAGCACGGCATCAAGCCGGGCATGATCGCCAAGATCGAACGCGCCGAAGCGATTCCGGTGCTCGATGAAATCCTCGCGGCGAGCGACGGCATCATGGTCGCGCGCGGCGACCTCGCGGTCGAAGTCGGCCATGCGGCGGTGCCGGCCTTGCAAAAACGCATGATCAAGATGGCGCGCGCGTCGAACAAATTCGTGATCACCGCGACCCAGATGATGGAATCGATGATCACCAACGCGATTCCGACCCGCGCCGAAGTGTCCGACGTGGCCAACGCGGTGCTCGACGGCACCGATGCCGTCATGCTGTCGGCCGAGACCGCTGCCGGCAAATATCCGGTCGAGACCGTGATCCAGAT
>CAXBRX010000259.1:0-5280 GCA_963977835.1 uncultured Derxia sp. | reverse complement strand
ACCGCATCGATCCGCTCGTCGAGCTCCTGCGACTCACCAGGAGAGAGCGGGCTCCCCTTCTCCGCCGCCGCACGCGCCCGAGCATCGACACCCGGAAGCTGCAGGAGGAGCGCAAGTTGGCCGAAGGCGGGTCGCCACGCGGCTGCTCCCCACTTCGCCGCAGCGGCATCGGCGTCGTCGACCTGGCTGTAGAAGTGCATCCGATCGTGATCGGCTGGAAGCTCGCCACGCACCTGCCCGCCGGCCGTCGCCGGCCCTCCCGAATCCTCGATCCGCATGAATCTTTTCCGGGCGCTCGCCACCGTCAGCGCGATGACCTTGCTCTCGCGCATCACGGGGCTGCTGCGCGACATGCTCCAAGGCGCGGTGTTCGGCGCCGGCGGCCCGCTCGACGCTTACATCGTGGCGTTCCGCCTGCCCAATCTGCTGCGCCGCCTGTTCGGCGAAGGCGCATTTTCGCAGGCTTTCGTGCCCATCATCGGCGAATACGCCAACACCCGCGGCGAAGAACAGACCCGGACCTTGCTCGATGATGTCGCCACTTTGCTGTTCTGGGCCTTGATCGTCGTGACCGCGATCGGCACCCTGGCGGCGCCGGTGATCATCTGGATCGTCACCGATTGGGCCGGCAACGATAGCCAGTTCGACCTCGCGACCTTGCTGTTGCGGATCATGTTTCCCTACATCCTGTTCATCTCGCTGGTCGCCTTGACGTCCGGCGTGCTGAACACCTGGCGCAAATTCGCGGTCCCTGCATTTTCGCCGGTGATGCTGAACCTGAGCCTGATCGCCGCGACGCTGATCGCCGCCCGGTATGCGCATCCGCCCGTGATGGCGCTCGCGCTCGGCGTCTTCATTGGCGGTGTGTTGCAGCTCGCCATCCAGGTGCCGGCGTTGCGCGCCATCGGCATGTTGCCGCGCATCCATCTGCGTTTGCGCGCGGCCTGGGCCGACGAAGGTGTGCGGCGCATCCTGCGGCTCATGGGGCCGGCCTTGCTCGGCGTCTCGGTCGCGCAGATCTCGATCGTCATCAACACCAAATTCGCGACCTGGCTGCCGCTCGGGTCGGTGTCCTGGTTGTATTACGCCGACCGGCTGATGGAATTTCCGACTGCGCTGCTCGGCGTGGCGCTGGGCACGGTGCTGCTGCCGTTTCTGTCGAAGGCGCATGCGAGCCAGGACCATGCGCAATACAGCGCCTTGCTCGATTGGGGCTTGCGTCTGGTGGTCGTGCTCGCGCTGCCGGCCGCGGTGGCCTTGTGCGTGCTCGCAACGCCGCTGATGGCGGCCTTGTTTCATTACGGCAAGTTCACCGCCATCGATGTGGCGATGAGTGCGCGCGCCCTCGTCGGCTATGCGGTCGGCCTGATCGGCCTGATCGGCGTGAAGATCCTGGCCCCGGGCTTTTATGCGCGCCAGGACATCCGCACCCCGGTGCGCATCGCGGTGCTGGTGCTGGTGCTTACGCAAGTGCTGAATTTCATGCTCATCCATTGGCTGCAGCATGCGGCCTTGTCCTTGTCGATCAGCATCGGCGCTTGCGTCAATGCGAGTTTGTTGTACATCGGCCTGCGCAAGCGCGGCGTCTACACCCCGAGCGCCGGCTGGCTCGGCTTCCTGCTCAAGATGGTGGTCGTGCTGTGCGTGTTCGGCGCCGCTTTGTACGTCGGCGCGGCGCAATTCGACTGGATCGGTCTGCGCGCCCATCCGGCGCTGCGCATCGCGGCGCTCGCAGGGGTGGTCGGCGCGGGCGCTCTGCTGTACTTTGCGTTGTTGTTCGCGGTCGGATTTCGCATCGCGGACTTCCGTCGACGCGCCTGAAGAGCCGAGTGCATGACTTCGCCCTTGCAATACTGGGAGTCGCTGGTCAGTGAGGACGAGGGCCTGCCCTTGTTCGAGGCCGCGGTTGCGATCGCGCAGGATGCCTATCCGCTGCTCGACCTGGCCGACCTCATGGCGCGCATCGATGCGATGGCGCTCAAGCTCAATGAACGGATTGCGCCCGATGCCCCGGCCTTGCATCGCCTGCGCATGCTCAATCATTATTTTTTCGACGAGCTGCACTTCCACGGCAACGTCAACGATTACTACGACACCGACAACAGCTATCTGAACCGCGTGATCGAGCGCCGTTGCGGCATTCCGATCTCACTCGCGGCGGTCTATCTCGAACTCGGTCAGCAAATCGGCCTGGCGCTCGAGGGCGTGTCCTTTCCCGGGCATTTTCTGGTCAAGCTCAAGATGCACGACGGCTCGGTCTTCATCGATGTCTTCGATGGCGGCAAATCCTTGACCCGGGTCGAACTCGAAGAACGGCTGGAGCCTTACGCGAGTGCGCATGGCATCGCGGTCGATGAATTGCTGCCGCGTTTTCTGGGCGCGGCGAGTGCGCGCGACATCCTCGCGCGCATGCTGCGCAATCTCAAAGGCATCTATACGCGCGAAGGCAATCAGGCCGCCTTGCTCGCGGTGCTGCATCGCCTCGTGGTCTTGTTGCCCGATGATCCGATCGAACGCCGCGACCGCGGGTTGTGCTACGCCGCGCTCGAATGTCCGCGCGCCGCGATGGACGATTTGCAGGCCTATCTGGAATCCAGTCCCGAAGCGCCTGACCGTGCCGCGGTCGCCGAGCGGATCGCGGCCTTGAAGACCGCGGCCGATCGGCTCAACTAGGCCACGCGCTCAATCTCGCGCGTTCAATCGCCGACCGCGATGCCTTCGCGGCGCGGGTCGGCGCCGCCGGCCCAGCCCGGCTGGCCCGAAGGCAGGGTGACGCGCACGATGCCCTGGATGCCACTGCTCATCTCGATGGTGCGCACATCATGGCCGCGCGCCTTGAGCTCCTCGGCCAATTGATCGGGCACCAGGCCTTTCTCGATTTCGGTCGGCCCGTTGCGGCTGCCGAAGTTGGGCAGGCTGATCGCCTGTTGCACATCGAGGTTCCAGTCGAACATCGACACCAGCGTCTTGGTCACGTAGCCGATGATCTGCGATCCGCCCGGCGAGCCGACCGCCGCGACCAACTGCCCGGTCTGACGATCGAAGACCAGGGTCGGCGCCATCGATGAACGCGGGCGCTTGCCCGGTTGCACCCGGTTCGCCACCGGCTTGCCCTGATCGGTCGGCACGAAAGAAAAATCGGTGAGCTGATTGTTGAGCAGGAAGCCGCGCACCATCACGCGCGAACCGAACATGTCTTCGACCGATGTCGTCATCGACACCGCCTGGCCTTGTGCATCGACGACCGAGATGTGCGAGGTCGCAATGCGCGGCGGCGACGGATCGGGCGCATAAGCCGTTTTGACGGCGGCCGGCACACCGGCCGTCGCGCGACCCATCGAACGGTCGGTGACGAGCTTGGCGCGGTCAGCCAGATAACGCGGATCGATCAAGGCATCGACATCGACCGGCACGAAATCGGCATCGGCCAGATACATCGCGCGGTCGGCGAAGGCCAGCCGCTCGATCTCGCTGATCAGATGCACCGCATCGGCTTGCGGTACCAGCCGCTGCTGGTTGCCCACGGTGGCTGGCACCGGCGGCACGACCGACACATTGCGCACATTGAGCATGCCGAAGATCTGGGCGATGGCGACCCCGCCCGACGAAGGCGGCGGCATGCCGCAAATGCGCCAGCGTTTGTAATCGGTGCAGACCGGCGTGCGTTCCTTGGCCTCGTAATGCGCGAGGTCTTCGGTCGACAGGCTGCCGGCGTTCTTTTGCGATTGCACGGTCGCGGCCACATCGTCGGCGATCGGGCCTTGGTAGAACGCAGCCGCACCGCCTTCGGCGATGGCGCGCAGCGTGGTCGCGAGGGCCGGATTGCGCAACACCGTGCCGACCGGCTTGGGCTTGCCTTCGTGGTCGTAGAAATACGCGCCGGCCGCCGGGTTGTGCTTCAGGTATTGCTCGGAAGCGAGCAGGGCGTGCAGGCGCGGCGAGATCGGAAAGCCGTGTTCCGCGAGCTGGATCGCGGGCGTGAACAATTGCGCCCAGGGCAGCTTGCCGTGTTGCTTGTGCGCGAGTTCGAGCATGCGCAGCACGCCCGGCGTGCCGACCGAACGGCCGCCGACGACGGCGTCGTAGAAGTCCATCGGCTTGCCGTCGGCATTCATGAACAAGGACTCGGTCGCAAGCATGGGCGCGGTTTCGCGGCCGTCGTACGACTGCACCTTCTGGCCGTCCCAATGCAGCATGAAGGCGCCGCCGCCGATGCCCGAGCTTTGTGGTTCGACCAGGGTCAGGACCATCTGCATCGCGATCGCCGCATCGACGGCCGAGCCACCGGCGCGCAGGATGTCGCGCCCGGCTTGCGCCGCAAGTGGATTGGCCGCGGCCGCCATGTAATGCGCTGCGGTCGTGACTTGCGCGCCGACACGAAAACCGGTCGCGGTCTCGGGTGCGCCGCGGTCGTGCGCGGCGGCTGTGGGCGGTGTGGCGGCGACCGGCGTCGGTGGTGCCGGCGGGGTGGCGCAGGCGGCGAGCAAGGCCAGCAGGCCGAGCGCAGCGCTCAAGGGATGCAAACGAAACGTCGAGGTCATCGCGTTCTCCTTGAAATGCCGGCGAGCAGCGGTCGGCCCCGGCTTCGGGCCGGGCGCGCCGCCCGTCATTTGGGTTGCATGCGGATCGCGCCGTCGAGGCGGATCACTTCGCCGTTGAGCATGCGGTTGCCGACGATGTGCATGGCCAGGGCCGCATATTCGCGCGGATGCCCGAGGCGCGATGGGAAAGGCACCATCTGGCCGAGGGCGTCTTGTACTTCCTTGGGCATGCCCAGGAGCATCGGGGTTTCGAAGATGCCGGGAGCGATCGTCATCACGCGCACGCCATGGCGCGCGAGATCGCGCGCGAGCGGCAAGGTCATGCCCACGACGCCGCCCTTGGAGGCCGAATACGCGGCCTGGCCGATCTGCCCGTCGTAGGCCGAGACCGAGGCGGTGTTGATGATCACGCCGCGCTCGCCGTCTTCCATCGGCTGGCTCTGGCTCATGGCGAACGAAGCCACGCGGATCACGTTGAAGGTGCCGATCAGGTTGATCGCGATGACCTTCTTGTAGGCGTCGAGGTCGTGCGCGGACTCGAACTGCCCGTCGCGGCCGACCGTGCGCTGCGCCCAGCCGATGCCGGCGGAGTTCACCAGGACGCGCAGCGGCGCCAGCTCCTCGGCGGCGGCGATGGCGGCCTTGATCTGCTCGGTGTCCGTCACGTCGACGTGGATGAAGACGCCGCCGACCTCCTGGGCGAGGGCGTTCCCGGCCTCGTCGTTGAGGTCCGCGACGA
>CAXBRX010000258.1:0-5312 GCA_963977835.1 uncultured Derxia sp. | reverse complement strand
ATGATACCAACAAATATGAGTAATGAAATACCATTACCAATTCCATATTCTGTAACCAATTCTCCTAACCATATCAATATCATGGAACCAGATGTTAATGTTAATAACAAAATCAACAAATCGAATGGGGCTAATTGTGATATAACACCTTGTTTATTCAGTAAAAAGTAAATCCCAAAAGATTGAAGTAAAGCCATGGGAACGGTAAATAAATTTGTTGCGAATCCAAAACAGCTCTTCATCAGTCTGCTGGTCGAGGCTTTTCTGTGGATCGATGCCGGCGTGCACGAAGAAGCGCAGACCGTCGTCGTGGTGGGTCTTCAGCGCACGCAGCCACGCGACGTGGTCGGCCGGCCGATCATCGATGTGCTCTGCGGCTGCGTCGCACCGGCCGCGCTCGCCGATGTGATGGCCTGTTTCGAGGCCGGTGCCGCCAGCACCGATGCCGGCGCCGGGCCGCGCACGGTGCGCATCGAATGCGAAGCGCGCGGGCTGTGCGCCGAATTGAGCCTGACGCCGATGCTGTTGCGCGGCACCTTCGTGCTCGCCGCGGTGCTGCGCGACCTCACCGACCGCCAGCGCGCCGAGCGCGAACTCAAGCGCAGCAACCAGCAATTACAGGCGCTCTCGGCTGCCCTGCAACAAGTGCGTGAGCAAGAACGCGCTCGCATCGCGCGCGAATTGCACGATGAACTCGGCCAAGCGCTGACCGGCATCCGCATGGAAGTGTCGTGGCTAGGCGGGCGCTTGTCGGCCGACCAACAAGCCTTGATCGACAAGCTTGCGACCCTCAAAGGCTTCATCGATCAGACCATCGCCGCGGTGCGCCGCATCGCCTCCGAATTGCGCCCGCTGGTGCTCGATGACCTCGGCTTCGGCGCGGCCGCGCATTGGTATGTCGATCAATTCGCGACGCGCACCGGCTTGCGCATCGCGCTCAACTTGTGCGAGCGCGAACCGCGCCCGGGCGACGTGGTGGCGACGGCGTTGTTTCGCGTCTTGCAAGAAGCACTGACCAATGTCGCGCGCCATGCGCAGGCGAGCGAAGTGCAGGTCAGCCTGCACCGCACCGCCAATGCCTGGCGCCTGACGATCAGCGACGATGGCGTCGGGGTGATCGCGAATGAAGCGGTGGGCACAGGCTTTGGCCTCGTGAGCATGCGCGAACGTGTGCAGATCCTGGGTGGGCGCTTCGAGTTGCGCAGCGCGCCCGGCGCCGGCACGGTGGTGGTGGTGGAGATTCCTGTCGAGGTGGTCGATGATGACGTTGCAGCGCAAGACCCGAGTCCTGTTGGCCGATGATCACGCGATCATCCGCGACGGACTCAAGCAGATCCTGGCCGATACGCCCGACCTGATGGTGGCCGGCGAGGCCGCCAACGGCCACGACGTGCTGCAACTCGTGCGCGAAGGCGCCTGGGATGTGCTGGTGCTCGATCTTTCGATGCCGGGCCGCAGCGGCCTGGACCTCATCCGAGTGCTCAAGGATGAATGCCCGACCCTGCCCATCCTGGTCTTGAGCATGCATCATGAGGAGCAATATGCGGTACGCGCCTTGCACGCCGGCGCGCTCGGCTATCTGACCAAGGAAAACGACGGCGAAGTGCTGGTCAACGCCATCCGCCGCGTCGCCGCAGGCGGTGTCTACGTCACGCCCAACGTCGCGGCGCTCATGATCCGCGGCGTGCACGCCAACGGCGAACAGGCACTGCACACCGCGCTGTCCGACCGCGAGTATCAGATCTTCTGCCTGATCGTCTCAGGCAAAGGTCTCACCGAAATCGCCGAACAATTGTGTGTGAGCGTCAAGACCGTCAGCACGCACAAGGCGCACATCCTGCAGAAGATGGGCATGAACAACGCGGCCGCCCTGGTCCGCTACGCCGTCAGCCACCGCCTGGTGGAACCGCTGGACCTCTGAAACCTACGCCTGTCAAGGGCATCGGAATTTTCTGATGCCGCGATTCATCCCCCGCTGATGGTGAACCTTAAGGGCGCGCGCGAACATCTCTTACAAGTGTTTGCGCGTTGCCAACAGGGTTAATGGGCGAAACGTCCGAGTGCCCCGCGCGACGGTGCAAGCACGGCGCAGCACCGTTCATCCCAATATTCGAGGTTCACCATGCATCGTCCGAGCCCTGTCGTCTTGTTCCTGGTCGCCGTCGCCAGCACGGCCTTGTGGTCCAGCTCCGCCTACGCCTTCGACGAAGAAGCCGCCAAGGCGCTCGCCAAACGCAACGATTGCTTCAAATGCCATGCGGTCGACAAGACCAAGAAAGGCCCGGCCTACAAGAAGGTCGCCGCCAAGTACAAGGGCAAGGAAGCCGAAGGCGAAGCCAAGATCATCAAGAACATCACCACCGGTCCGCGCGTGAAGCTCGAAGACGGCAGCGAAGAAGATCACAAGATCATCGACACCAAGGACCCGGCCGAGTTGAAGAACCTCGCCCAATGGATTCTCTCGCTATGAATCCGGACCACCCGGGTGCCTGAGCGCCCGGGCGCTGCGACGACATAACGACACATCACGCGCGGGCGGGGAGGCAACATGAACAAGACTGCAACACGGTGGTGGGTGCTGGCCGGGCTGTATCTGGCCTGCATGGCGAGTGCGCTCGCGGCCAACACGGCCAAGGAAGGCGCGGCCGATCTGGTATTGCGCGGCGATGCGGTCTGCACCGCCTGCCATGACGAAGCCGATTCGCCGCAATTGCTCGCGATCGGGCGCACACGCCACGGCGTGACGGCCGACCAACGCACGCCTTCATGCACGAGCTGCCACGGCGAAAGCGCGGCCCATGTGGGCTACAAAGGCAGCGACAAACCGCCCAAGCCCGACCGCACTTTCGGCAAGCACACCTCGACGCCCGCCGAAGCACGCAACGACGCGTGCCTTGCCTGCCACCAACAAGACAACAAGCGCCATTTGTGGGCCGGCAGCGCGCATGAAAGTCATGATGTGGCCTGCACCAATTGCCACCGCATTCATACGAGCCACGACGCGGTGCGCGACAAACTCACCCAGCCCGAGGTCTGCTTCGCGTGCCACAAGGAAGTGCGGGCGCAGGTCAACAAGCAATCGCACCATCCGGTGCTCGAAGGCAAGGTGGTCTGTTCCGATTGCCATAACGCCCACGGCTCGGCCGGCCCCAAGCTGATGAAGCGCGATAGCGTGGTCGAGACCTGCTACACCTGCCACATGGAAAAGCGTGGACCCTTCGTCCACAACCATCAGCCGGTCAACGACGATTGCACCAATTGCCACATGCCGCACGGCACCGTGGCCGACAACCTGCTCAAAGCGCGTCCGCCGCTGGTCTGCTACCAGTGCCATAGCGGCCACGGCACGCCGGGCGTGGCCGGCATCGCACCCGCGATCACCACCTCGCCCAAGGGCAATACCTTCGTCGAACAAGGGCGCGGTTGCCTGAATTGCCATACCGACATCCACGGCAGCAACAACCCCGACGGTGGCGCGAATCTGCTGCCCCCGGCGTTCTTCCTGCGTTGATTGGGAGCGAACGACATGCATGCGAACCAAGGATTGCGGCTGCTTCCGATCGCCGCGGCGGTACTCGGCACGATGACCTGCGCCCAGGCGCAGACCAGCGATGAAGTCAAAGCGTTGATCACCCCGGAAAGCTCGGCGACGATCGGTGTCGGCGGCGTCAACCGCAACCAAGACGCCAAGCGCTTCGGCGAATACAACGGCATGAACCGCGGCGATGCCTACGGCCTGATCGATTTCACGATGATCAAGCGCGACGACACGACCGGCACCTGGCTGACGGTGCAAGGCCGCAACCTCGGGCTCGAGACCCGCGAGTTGAGCGCGAGCGGCCAGCACCAGGGCGATTGGAAGTACACCTTCGAATACAACGAGATGATTCGCCACGACCCGTATGTGATTCATACGGGCATGCGCGGCATCGGCACCACCAGCCCGACCATCGTGCTCATCAACAAGCCCTCGATGCCCGCGGCCTGGGCGAGTGCCAATTTCCTCGGTGCCGATCCGGGCGTGGCGGGCTCCGATGTCGATTTGAAGATCAAGCGCACGGCGCTCGGCGTGAGCGCCGAAAAACGCCTTACGCCCGAATTGTCGATCGAAGGCAGCGCGCGTACCGAAGACCGCCAGGGCGCACGCCTGTTCGGGCGCGGCGGCCTCGATTCGAGCGACATGGGCCTGCGCCCGACCAACAATGTCGCCAATCCGCGCGGCAGTTGGGCGGTGCTGCTCACGCCCGAGCCGATCAAATCGCGCACCAATCTGCTCGACGGCAAACTCAATTTCCAGCGCGGCGCGCTGGCGGTCACGGGCGGCTATTACGGCTCGTTCTTCATGAACGATTACGGCGCGCTGACCCCGGTCGTGCCGGGCACGCTCGACCGCGGCGCCTTGTGGTCGGGCAACACCGCGGCCGGCGCTTCGACGGTGGCGCAGCTGGCCTCGGCCACGGTCGCGCTGCCGCCCGACAATCAGGCGCATCAGCTCTATGTGAGCGGCACCTATGCGTTCTCGAAACTCACGCGTGCCAATTTCAAACTGTCGTACACCCATGCCACGCAAGACGAGAATTTCCGCTCGCAAAGCCTGACGCCGTCGGCGCTCGCGCCCGCGAGTCTGGGCGGGGTGCTCAACACCACGCTCGCGCAAGGCAGCCTGACTTCGCGCCTGACCAACAGCCTGACGCTCAATGCGCGCTTGCGCTATGAAGACCGGCAAGACAAAACGCCGATCAATGTCTACAACGCCAACGGCGTGACCGGCAGCGCACTCAACGGCTCGACCAACTGGCCCTCGGCGACCCAGACCCGCACCACGCTCGCGGTGGACGGCACTTACCGCTTCGCCCAGGGCTACACCGGTGTGCTCGGCCTCGATTGGGAACGCAAGAAAGCGCCGCCGCCGGTCGTGAATTCGGCGATCTTCGCCAACCAGGTGTTCTTCCGCCCGCAGCTCGATGAATACGGCGTGCGCGCCGAATTGCGCAAGGCCTTGTCCGAGACCTTGAACGGCTCGCTCGGCGTCGAGATGAAACAACGCCGCGGCGGCGATGGCGATTGGGTGACCACCGGCGGCACCAGCAATGCCCTGGTGAGCGTCACGCCGGCCACGCTCAACCGCGTGTTGCCCGACATGTACATGGACCGCGACCGCACCAAGGCGCGCGGCACCATCGATTGGTCGCCGCTCGAACGCTTCGATCTGCAAGTCGTGCTCGACCATACGGTGGACGAATACAAACGCGATTTCAGCGTGGCCAACGCGCCGTATGTGCCGGGCGCGCGCACGATCTCAGTCGATTCGG
>CAXBRX010000257.1:0-5355 GCA_963977835.1 uncultured Derxia sp. | reverse complement strand
TTCGATCCGCTCGCCGCGGCACCGTTGAAAGAGAAGTTCCGCGGACCGGTGAAGCCGATCCGGTCCGTGGACTAAGGCTGCTCGGCCTTCAGCCGCGCCAGGATGTCGACCCGCGCCTGCGCGCGCAGGTGGTCCCAGGCGTGTACGTCGGCCGCGGCGACCTGCAGGTTCAGGTCGAACAGCGCCCGCGCCTGCGGCGTGAGCGCATCGCGCGCCAGACGCGCCTCGCGCAACCAGCGCGCCTGAATCTGCGGCGAACGCCCGCTCGCATAGGCGAGGTCGATCGCGTCGTCCAGGCGCTGCATCGGCAATGCCTGATCCGACCATTGCGCGTCGAGAACATCGAGCGCTTCGTCGCTCATGCCGCGCGCCAGTGCAGTCCAGGCGTACAGATGCGCAAAATAGCCGCGCGAGCGCGTCGCGTTCTCGGTCGCTTGCCCGAATTGCGTGCGGGTCAGCGCATAGGCCGTCGTCGCCTGATCGTGGGCGATCAGATACCACGCGATCGTGTCCCATTGGCCGACCGCCGCCTCGAACGGATCGGCCGTCAGCTCCAAAGCGTTTTGCACGATCAGATCGGTCCCGGCGGCGGTGTCTGCGCGCCGATCGTACAGGCGCGCGAGTTCGGCGCGGTCGTCGTAAAGCGCGAGGTCGTGTGGAATCGCCGCAGCCTGACGATGCGCGACGGCCTCGCTGAGGTGAGCGATGCGCTGCGCATCATCGGTGGCATGGTCCCAGCGGTCGTATTCTTCGAGCACGAGCGCGGCGTAATGCCGCTCGCGTTGCGGCAATTGGCGCGCGACCGCGAGTTGCTCCTCGAAAATGCCGCGCGCCTGCGTGGCATCGATGCGCCAGACGCGCAACAACTGGGTGCGCAGCACCGCGATGTCGCGCTCGGCGCCAGCGGGCATGGCCCGCGCCTCGACGAGTGCCGCATCGCATTGCGTGAGCACGGCCGCATCGTCGTCGTTGGCATTGTCGGCATACCAGAGCGCGGCGTCGTAACGGACCTGCCAGCGCGCTTGCGGCGTCGGCGCTTGCGCGAGCTGCGCCGACCAATCGGGGGTGGCCAACGCGCGCGGCTCGGCTTCTTGCTCGGATGAGAAAACGGCGGCGAGCAGGTTTTGCGGCACGCCCGTGTCCCACAAGGCGGCGACCGGCACAACGACCACGCACGCATAGGCGAGCAGCCCCAGCACGCGCTCGAGCGCACGCGGTCGGCGCGCCACCAACTCCGGGCGCAGCACGCGCACCAGCATCAGACGCCGGTTGAAGCCGGGCACGCGCGCGCCGTCGTATACGCGTTGCAGGATCGTCGCCTCGGGCGAAGACGAAGGCGTGAGGCCGCGCACCAGTTGCGCGCGCCGCCAGGCGCTGCGGCTGAAAGCGAGCAGCACGACCGCCGCGGCAGCGAGCACCGGGCTGCGCAACAGCACGCCGGCGCCGATGAGGGCCAGCGCGCTCAGCACATAGAACCCGAAGCGCGCCCAGGGCCGGCCGCTGAAGGCGAAGGTGTCCACGATCTGGCCGCCGTCGAGCGGCGTGAAGGGCAGCAGATTGAACAGATTGAGCACCAGCGCCACCAGCCCGAGCGTCAGCAGAAATTGCCCAGGCGCCGGATGCGCAATTGCGTAGCGCACGCAGACGACGGCAAGCACGAGGCCCGGCAGCGGGCCAGCCAGCAGCACGAACAATTTTTGCATCGGGCCGGCGTCGTCTTTACGGCCGACCGCGACGGCGCCGAGAAATGGCAGCACGAACACATGCAAGCCGCGATAACCGACGGCGCGCATCGCGAGCGCATGGCCGAATTCATGGAACAACAACACGCCGAACAACATCGGCACCATGCGCCATGACAGCAGCGCGCCGAAGGCGAGGGCGCCCAGCGCCGCGGTCGCGAAGAACCAGGCCGCCTTGGCGCGCAGCGAAAGCTGCATGCGCTCGCGCCCGAGTTCGTGCAGACGGATCGCGCGCACATCGGCCTGCATACACAAGGCGGGCGGATCTTCATGCTGCATCGGCGGCAGCTTGGCGATGCGGCGCATGCCGCTCACGATCTGCCACCAATGCCGGGCGGCGCCGCGCCAGGTCAGGCGCCAATGCTCGCCCGCAGGCTGCATCGTGCCGCTGGCGCGCCAGAATTCGAAGCCGCGCGCGTCGGTCCATTCGTCGAAAGCGTCCAGCGCCTCGCGGCGCGCATCGATGTGTTCTTGCAAGGGGCCGATGCGCATCAGATGACGCGCCCAATGCGCGGCAAGCGTGGGCGCGAGCGCGTCTTCGATTTCGAAAAGTTCGCGCGCCGGCAGCAGATGATGGGCATGCCGGTTCACGGTCTGCACCAGGTGCGAACGCGCGACGGTGTTGAAAATGATGTCGGTCAGCAGGCCCGGCTCGGGCATGCCGGCCAGCAGCACGCGCGCCCAGGTCCGATGCTCGGGATGGAAATACAACTGCGACCAGGCATGCGGCTCGACGGCGAGCACCGACAACGGCCGCGTGCGCGCGGTGTCGACATACTCGAACCCCAGGCGCGCGAGCGCCGCCCCGGCCGCGTCGAACAAGGCGCGTTCGTCTTCGGGGAGTTCGTCCTGTGCGGCGACCGTGCGGCCGCCGCTCGGCGCAAAGCGGGTGCGCATCAGCACCGACATGCCGATGAGCGCCTGCACCGCGAGGATGACGAACAAGAACCCGAAGACCGCGAGGACGAGCAAGACAGCAAAGAGGGCGTAGTGCATGCGCGCACCTTACCCGAACCGCGGCGCGCCGCTTTGTGTTGCGTCATCCGCGGCGCGCAGGCGTCAGCCTTTCACGCACACCACCTGCTTGAGCGTGTGCACCACGTCGACCAGATCGCGCTGCGCTTGCATCACCGCGTCGATGTCCTTGTAGGCCATCGGGATCTCGTCGATGACGTCTTTGTCCTTGCGGCATTCGACGCCTTCGGTCGCGGCACGCTGATCGGCCAGGGTGAAACGACGCTTGGCTTCGCCACGGCTCATCACACGGCCGGCGCCGTGCGAGCAGCTATGGAAGCTCTCCGGGTTGCCCTTGCCGCGCACGATGTAGCTGCGCGCGCCCATGCTGCCCGGAATGATGCCCAGCTCGCCCGCGCGTGCGCTCACGGCGCCCTTGCGGGTCACGAAGACTTCGGTGCCGAAGTGATCTTCCTTTTGCACATAGTTGTGATGGCAGTTCACCGCTTCGATGTGGCTTTGGAAGTTCTTGTGCAGCACCGTCTTGGCCGCTTCGATCACGCGACGCATCATCACCTCGCGGTTCAGACGCGCGAACTTCTGCGCCCAGCCAACCGCGCGCACATAGTCGCCGAAGTAGCGCGCGCCTTCCTCGAAGTACGCGAGATCACGGTCGGGCAGATGCACGTCGTGGCGCAGAGCGTCCTGCTTCGCGAGTTCGATGAACATCGTGCCGATGAAATTGCCCACGCCGCGCGAACCCGAATGCAGCATGAACCAGACCGCGCCTTCTTCATCGAGGCAGACCTCGATGAAATGGTTGCCGGTACCGAGCGTCCCGAGATGGTTGCGATGGTTGGTCTTTTCCAGCTTGGGGTAGTCGCGGCACAGTTCGGTGAACTCGGGTTCGAGTTCGGCCCAGGCGGTCTCGACCGAACCCGGCAGCTTGCTCCACGCGCCCGGATCGCGCGCGCCGGGCGCACGGCCATGCGGCACCGCGCGTTCGATCGCCGCGCGCAGCGGCGCGAGGTTGTCGGGCAGGTCTTCGGCACGCAGCGTGGTCTTGCAGGCCATCATGCCGCAGCCGATGTCCACGCCCACCGCGGCCGGAATGATGGCCTTGAGGGTCGGGATCACCGAGCCGACGGTCGCGCCGATGCCCAGATGGACGTCGGGCATCGCGGCCACATGCTTGAACACGATGGGCAGACGCGCCGCATTGGCGAGCTGCTTCTTCGCTTCGTCTTCGACCGGCACGCCGCGCGTCCACATCTTCAGCGACACGCCGCCGGGGATTTCTTCTTCGATGTAATGGGTATCCATGTTGTACTCCTTGCGCCGCATGCGCGCTTCGCGTCGCATGCGGCGGTATCAGGCCACGTGCAGCACCGTACGCTTGGTCTTGTTGCCCACGCGTTCGATGCGGCGCCAGCCGCTGTTGTCGTTGAGCGAGACCCAGCGACGTTCCTCGGCGCGGTAGAACCAGTCCTTGTCCTGCTGGTAGTACACCTGAACGCCGGTGCCTTCCCAGATGTTGAGGATCTCGTTGCCGTGCGCGCGGATTTCGTCGCGATCGGTGGTCGCCTTCTGACCCATTTCGGCGTAATGACTGTTGAGATCGAGCAGCAGCGTGTTGATCTCGATCGGCATGCGCTCGACGTTCAGGCCGATCGCGCGCGCTTCATCGAGCATGATCGGGTAGCTGTGCGACGGGTACTTACCGTTGAGCGTCGTGGCGATCTGATCCACGCGCGCGGCTTCGTCGATGTGGTAGGCCAGCAACTCGCGGCATAGCATGATCGACAACGACTCCGCGCGGTCCACCGCACCGATCACCAGCGGGTGCACATACTCGAACAGCGATTGATACGGATTGCGCGCCTCCGAGCCTTGCTCGGCGCGCCACAGGCGGATCACGCGGTTGAGTTCGTCGAGACTCACGCTCACGCGGTCGTTGTCACGATCGACCGGAGACAGCGCGTGATTCAACGAAGTATCGACCGCGGTCAGATACGCCGTCGGACCCATGAGGATGCGATCCGCGCCGAGCGCGATCATCGTGGCTGCCGAAGCGCATTCGAGCGGCACCAGAGCCACCAGATGGCGGCAATGCTGACGCAACAGATTCACGATCCGCAAAGACACCTGACCGCTGCCGCCCTCGGACTTCAGGAACAGATAGATCGTGTCGTGCTTGCCGACACGGTGCAGCACGTCATACAGCGCGAGCACATCGCTGCCGCAGACCGAGCCGCGCGGATTGTTCCAATAGGTGACGAGCGGGCCACCCAGGCGCTCGGCGAGCGCGCGCAGAACCGCCTGCGTCTTGTTGAAGAGCACCGGCGGTTGTTTGACCTTCTTTTCTTCTTGTTCGGTTTCCATGATGGTTTCCAATTGATTGAGAGTGCGTCGCGAACGATACGGCCGATTCGCGACATTGGTTCAACTCAGGCGCGATCCTTTCGGCAGGCGCGCGGCCAGCCATTCATGCACATCGGCCCGGATGCGGCGGCCGGCGAGCAGAAAGTCCTCGAAGCGGCTCGGCACATACGGCAGATACAGCAAGGGCATGTGCGCTTCTTCGGGCGTACGGTCGGCCTTGCGCGCATTGCAGCCCGCGCAGGCCGTCACCAGATTCATCCAGGTGGTGGCGCCGCCG
>CAXBRX010000256.1:0-5368 GCA_963977835.1 uncultured Derxia sp. | reverse complement strand
CGGTGCGTGTGACCGGCGCCGGGCGCAACAGCATCCAAGGCGATGTGCGCTTCGCCGACGCGCTCGCGCAAATGGGCGCCAACATCGTCTGGGGCGACGACTGGATCGAAGCGAGCGCCGACGCGCCGTTGCGCGGCATCGACCTCGATTGCAACCACATTCCCGATGCCGCGATGACCCTCGCGGTTTGCGCCTTGCATGCCCAAGGCGGCACGCGCTTGCGCAACATCGGCTCCTGGCGGGTCAAGGAAACCGATCGGCTGGCCGCGATGGCGACCGAATTGCGCAAGCTCGGCGCGACGGTCGGCGAAGGGCCCGACTGGATCACCATCGAGCCGCCCGAGCGGCTGCAACCGGCGCAGATCGCGACCTACGACGACCACCGCATGGCGATGTGTTTCTCGCTCGCGGCGCTCGATGGCCGTCTGCGCGCGGGCGCCGAGGTCCGGATTCTCGACCCCGATTGCGTGGCCAAGACTTTCCCCGATTATTTCGAGCGCTTCGCGGCGCTCACCCGGCCGGCAGTGCGCTGAACCACCCGGCGCCGTCCGCGCGCCCGGTCCGCCCTGTCTGGCAGCGGCGGGGCTGGGACTGATTCATTCGATCGATCATTGCGAATTCATTGCGTATGACTATTCAATCTTTGGCTCCCGTCATCACCATCGACGGCCCGACCGCGTCGGGCAAGGGCACGGTCGCGGCGCGTGTCGCGCAGGCGCTGGGCATGCATCTGCTCGATTCCGGGGCTTTGTACCGCCTGACCGGCCTGGCGGCGGACGCGGCTGGCGTTTCGGCCGACGATGGCGAAGGCCTGGGCCGCATTGCGGCGCAACTGGACGTGCGCTTCGATGAAAACGGCCAGATCTGGCTGGCCGGGCAGGAGGTGTCGCAAGCCATTCGGGCCGAATCGGCCGGAAACATGGCTTCGCGCGTGGCCGTGCACCCGGCGGTGCGCCAGGCCCTGGTCGAGCGTCAGCGGGCCTTCCGGCAGGCGCCCGGACTGGTTGCCGACGGGCGCGACATGGGCACCGTGATCTTCCCGGATGCACCGCTCAAGGTGTTCCTGACGGCGAGTGTCGAAGCGCGCGCGCAACGCCGCCATAAGCAATTGATCGAAAAGGGATTTCCTGCTAATCTCGCCGCCCTTTCAGCCGACTTGCGCGCGCGCGACGAACGCGATACCCAACGCGCCGACGCACCGCTCAAACCGGCCGAAGATGCCCATCTGCTGGACACCTCGCACCGCTCGATCGACGAGACGGTTGCGCAAGTGCTTGCATGGTGGGAGGCCTGCCAACCTCGAGCGTGAGGCGCAGGTCGAGTTTGGTGGCGGGGTCGGCGCATCGCAGGCTTCGTCGTTTGTTCAACCTTGTTTTTTCCGGCCCGTGTCGCAGGCAGCAAGCGGACGGCGTCGCCAAAAGCTCTTTTAGTTCAACCTCATTCATCCATGTCCGTCGCTACCCAGAATCCCGCAGCCGAAGAGTCGTTTGCCGCGCTGTTTGAAGAATCCCTGTCCCGCCAGGAAATGCGCAATGGCGAAGTGATCACCGCTGAAGTCGTGCGCGTCGATTACAACTTCGTCGTCGTCAATGCCGGTCTCAAGTCCGAATCGTTCATCGCTCTCGACGAGTTCAAGAACGACCAGGGCGAAGTCGAAGTCAAGCCGGGCGATTTCGTCTCGGTGGCCATCGACGCGATCGAAAACGGCTACGGCGACACCATCCTGTCGCGCGACAAGGCCAAGCGCCTGGCATCGTGGCTGTATCTCGAGAAGGCGCTCGAATCGGGCGACCTCGTGACCGGCACGATCACCGGCAAGGTCAAGGGCGGCCTGACGGTCATGGTCAACGGCATCCGTGCCTTCCTGCCGGGTTCGCTGGTCGACACCCGTCCGGTCAAGGACACCACGCCGTACGAAGGCAAGACCCTCGAATTCAAGGTCATCAAGCTCGACCGCAAGCGCAACAACGTCGTGCTGTCGCGCCGTGCCGTCATCGAAGCCAGCCAAGGTGAAGAGCGCGCCAAGCTGCTCGAAACCCTGCACGAAGGCGCGATCGTCAAGGGCGTGGTCAAGAACATCACCGATTACGGCGCGTTCGTCGACCTCGGCGGCATCGACGGTCTGCTGCACATCACCGATCTGGCCTGGCGTCGTGTGCGTCACCCGAGCGAAGTGCTGCAAGTCGGTCAGGAAGTCACCGCCAAGGTCCTCAAGTTCGACCAAGAGAAGAACCGCGTCTCGCTGGGCGTCAAGCAACTCGGCGAAGATCCGTGGGTGGGCCTGTCGCGTCGTTATCCGCAAAGCACGCGTCTGTTCGGCAAGGTCACCAACCTCACCGATTACGGTGCGTTCGTCGAGATCGAAGCCGGCATCGAAGGTCTGGTGCACGTCTCCGAAATGGACTGGACCAACAAGAACGTGGCGCCGAGCAAGGTCGTGCAACTGGGCGACGAAGTCGAAGTCATGGTCCTCGAGATCGACGAAGAACGTCGTCGTATCAGCCTGGGCATGAAGCAGTGCAAGGCCAATCCTTGGGAAGAATTCTCGTCCAACCACAAGAAGGGCGACAAGGTGAAGGGCGCGATCAAGTCGATCACCGACTTCGGCGTGTTCATCGGCCTGAACGGCGGCATCGACGGTCTGGTGCATTTGTCCGACCTGAGCTGGAACGAAGCCGGCGAAGAAGCCGTGCGCAAGTTCAAGAAGGGCGACGAAATCGAAGCCGTGGTCCTGGCCATCGACACCGAGCGCGAGCGCATCAGCCTGGGCGTCAAGCAACTCGAAGGCGACCCGTTCAACAACTATGCCGCCTCGCATGAAAAGGGCGCCATCGTCGAAGGTCTGGTCAAGTCGGTCGACGCCAAGGGCGCCGTGGTCGATCTGGGCAACGACATCGAAGCCTACCTGCGCGCTTCCGAAATCAGCCGCGACCGCGTCGAAGACGCGCGCAACGTGCTGAACGTGGGCGACAAGGTCAACGCGATGATCATCAACGTCGATCGCAAGACCCGCGGCATCAATCTGTCGATCAAGGCCAAGGACAACGCCGATACCGCCGACGCGCTGCAGAAGATGAACGAAACGGGCGCTTCGTCGGGGACCACCAACCTCGGCGCGCTGCTCAAGGCCAAGCTCAACGAAAACAAGTGATCCACTGCTTGTGTATTGAGTCATGACCAAGTCCGAGCTCATCGAGCGGCTGTCCGAACGACATCCGCAGCTCGTGGCGAAGGACGCCGACCTCGCGGTCAAGACGATCCTGGATGCGATGGCCGAGGCCTTGGCCGCCGGCCATCGTATCGAGATCCGCGGGTTCGGCAGCTTCTCGCTGAACGTGCGCCCGCCGCGTGTGGGGCGCAATCCCAAGTCGGGGGAGAAGGTCGCCGTGCCCGCCAAGCGGGTGCCGCACTTCAAGGCCGGCAAGGAATTGCGCGAACGCGTCGACGAAAAGGCCGCGTTGCGCGATGCCGCTGCGGCAGCGCAGCGGGCGAGCGCAAGCTGAGCTCAGGGCAGTACGACAAAACGCCACCTGCGGGTGGCGTTTTCTTTGGGCGATCGGCGACGCGGCATGCGCTGGAACCGCAAGCGCGATCGTCGATTCGACTATGATTCGCTGCACTGTCAATCTTGCCCGCCGGTCCTGTCATGAAGATCCTAGTCTGGGCGTTTCGCGTTCTGTTGTTTGCGCTGTTCTTCGGCTTTGCGTTGCTGAACACCGAACGCGCGCATGTGGACTTTCTGTTCGGGGTCTGGTCGGCGCCGATGGCCCTGATCGTCTTGTTGTTCTTCGCCGCCGGCACCTTGTTCGGCGTCCTGGTGGTGGTGCCGACCGTCTTGCGCGGCAAGCGCGAATTGCGGCGCGCGCGCAATCTGCCGGTGCCGCCCGCCACCCCCGCCAGCGCGGAACCGCCGCGCCTGGGTTGAACCTCACATCGTCCGCGCATGGATATCGAAGTCATTTTGTTGTTGGCGGTGCCGTCGATCTTCGTGATCTTCGGCCTGGGTTGGTTCGCGGCGCGGGTCGACATCAAGCATCTGCTCGAACGTTCGAAGACGCTGCCCAAGGCGTATTTCCAGGGCCTGAATTTCCTGCTCAATGAGCAGCCCGATCGCGCGATCGACAGTTTCATCGAGGCGGTCAAGGCCGACCCCGATACCGTCGAATTGCATTTCACGCTGGGTGGCATGTTTCGTCGCCGCGGCGAAACCGATCGTGCCATCCGCCTGCATCAGTCCTTGCTCGCCCGTACCGATCTGCCGGTGGCCTTGATCGAACGCGCCCGGCTCGAACTCGCTCACGACTTCTTCAAGGCCGGCATGCTCGATCGTGCCGAAGAAGCGTTTGCGGCCTTGCGCGCGAGTGGCGTCGCGCAACAGGCCTTGGAAGCGCTGGCCGACATCTACGAGATCGAGAAGGAATGGACGCGCGCGATCGACACCGCGCGCGAACTCGAAGCCGTTGCGAACATCGATTTGCGCGCGCGCATCGGGCAGTTTCATTGCGAGCTGGCGCAAAGCGCGCTCGCGCAATCGCGGCTGGACGACGCGCAAGACGCACTCGACGCGGCGCTGAACACCCATCGCAAGAGCGTGCGCGCCACCATCCTGGCCGGCGATCTTGCGTTCGCGCAGGGCGATGCGCCGCGCGCGATCGAACATTGGATCGGTGTCGAGAAGCAAAGTCCGCTGCACATGGCGCTGGTGGCCGAGCGTCTGATGAACGCGCATCGCACGCTCGGGCAGGACGCCCAGGGTCTGCACTTGCTCAAGGCGGTGCTCGAACAATCGCCTTCGGTCGATGTGCTCGATGTGGTGTTCCGCGAAACCCTGAAGCAGGAAGATGCGCGCGCGGCCCACGCCGTGGTGCTGGCCGAGTTGCGCAAGACACCGACCCTGATCGGTCTCGACAAATTGATCGAGGCGCGGGTGGCGATCGCGTCGCCCGATCAGATTCCCGAACTTGAACTCGTCAAATCGCTGATGCATGAACAGACGCGGCGCCGCACCCGTTTTACTTGCGGCCATTGCGGGTTCAAGGCGCGCCAGTTCTATTGGCAATGTCCGGGCTGCCGGCTATGGGATACCTATGTGCCGCGCCGTGAAGAAGAACTCGAGGTGATGAAGTGACGATGCGAGAAGCGCTGCGCGGTGCGCGCGTGCTGGTGGTCGGCGATGTGATGCTCGACCGGTATTGGTTCGGCGATGTCGAGCGCATTTCGCCCGAGGCGCCGGTGCCGGTGGTGCGGGTGGCGCGCACCGATGACCGTCTGGGCGGCGCGGCCAATGTGGCGCGCAATGTCGCGGCGCTCGGCGCCGCGGCCAGCCTGATCGGCGTGATCGGCGCCGACGAACCCGGCGATTGCGTGC
>CAXBRX010000255.1:0-5390 GCA_963977835.1 uncultured Derxia sp. | reverse complement strand
GTTCGAGATCGTCGACGGGCACGCTCGCATCGGGCACCAGGAGTCGCGGTCGTAGCACTTGCAGTTGCACGCCAGCGGCTTGCATCTGCGCAATCAAGGTCGATCGTTCCGGTTCGGCCACCACCACATCCAGACGGCGTCCGTTGCGCGGCACGACCGTGATGAAAGACAAGTCATAACCGATCCCGGCGCGCGCTTGCACCATCACGCGGCTTTGGTGCAGATCGGCTTGCCAGCCATCGCGTGTTTCCAGCCGATGACCCTTGAGGCGAAAAGCGCGCATGGCACGCCCGGCCAACACACCGAACCGGGACATCGGAATCAT
Source organism: uncultured Derxia sp. (assembly GCA_963977835.1). Classification (GTDB taxonomy): domain Bacteria; phylum Pseudomonadota; class Gammaproteobacteria; order Burkholderiales; family Burkholderiaceae_E; genus CAXBRX01. Next base: position 5,065 of record CAXBRX010000255.1, on the reverse strand, counting down.
CCAGACCAACCATGCAACGAGCGGGCAAACCAGGGTGATCCCCACCAGGGTCTTGAATGCGCCGTGATCTGCTCCACCCAACAGCAACGCCAGTGCCAACGCGCTTGCAAGCAGGTAACCGGCCCAGATCCATGCACGAAAGCGTGGCCAACTGAATACCAATGCGGTGAAGTCGAAGTCGGGCTGACCGAAAACATCGCTTGCTTCGTTTGCTGCCTTGATCCGCGCGGCGGCGTGATGATGCGCAAGCGCTTCAACCAGCGGCGCGACCGGCGCGGACAACAACATCGAACCGAAGCGCTGTGTGTGAACGACCAGATAATGGTCGCTATCAGGGACAGCCTCCCAGCCGAGGACTTCGGACCAGGCGTTCAAGCCCAGCGCTTCGATCAGAAGACCGCCTTCGTCGACGCGCACCCGTGTATTCCCCGTGAACGACGGCTTGCCGCGCCATGTGGCCCAGCGTTGTTCGAGCACGAAACAGATCACCAGGCCACCCAACATCCCGACGATTGCGAGCACGCAGCCACCGATCACACCCAAAGTCAGCGCGAGTGAACTCCACCAGGAAGACGGGACCGCGTCAGCATTGAGTGCCATGACACCCAACACCCATCCGGGCAGCCCACCGATGGCACCCGCTACCAGCATCCCGTTAAAGCCGCCGCCCGCGTCACCAACCAAACTGACATGCGTGCGCTGGTCGAATTGCGGTGTTTGCTCGATTTTCGCGTCATCCGTCACGGCAGCCATTCCCTCATGGGCACATCACGCGCGCAGCGTGGTCTTGATGCGCAAAGCCTTGAGCGCCTTTTTCACCACCTCGACCACGTCCGCGCGCACGACGACGAAGTAATACGCATCCATGCCGCTGGCGAGTTCGAACACCTGCAAGCCGTCCGTCGCGAGCTGCGCGGCGATGGCGTCGATCACGACGCCGACCTCGGCCTCGCCGTCATCGCTGACCTGCTCGCGCAAGCGCGTCGGCACGCCCGCGTGTTCGAGCAGGCCGGCGAACGCGTCCACGAGGTCCTGGTCGTCGTTCCAATCGATCTGCAACAAGCACCCGGCATCGCGCATCGCTTCGCACATCGCCGCCGCGCGTCCTGGCGCATCGGTTTCGTGCAACAGGTCTTCCTGCCCATCGAGGCAGGCGCGCACGCAAGCCTCGCCGCCGCCCACGACCTGCCGCAGCACGCATTCGAGATGAGGCCGCCAAGCCGGTGGCTTGCGCTTGCTGATGTCGGTGCGTGGCGCTTCTGGAAGCACGCGCTCGGCCCAGGCCGTCATCGCATCGAGGTATTGTTGTTCGCGCCGGGTGAAGGTGAGATCGCGCATGCCGCGCGTCACCTTCTTGACGCTGACCGCGCCGCCGTCGCGCGAGGCGCTCACCAGCGCGTGCAGCAAGGGCGCGCCGTCGACGTCCGACTGCAACTTCATGCGCAGGAACAGATCGACCCGATCGACCGCGCCGATCGCACGGCCGACGCGCGCGCCGTCGTTGAGCACGGCCTCGGTGCCGGGCGCCACGGCCAACATCTGCTGCGCCAAAGTCTTCAGATCCATGGAGGCATGCGGGTCAATGCTTGAACTCGGCGCGGACCTTCGGCGTGCAAAGCCGGTAGATGAGCCAGGCGCACAAGGCCGACAAGGTGAACACGAGCACCTTGGTCAGCAGATTGACCGCGCTCATCAGATGACCGACGTTTTGCGCGAGGTCGGGTGGCAGATCGCCGAGCTCGGCCATCGCGGGCGAGGCGGTGGTCGGCACCTCGATCGTCAGGCCCGCGAAATTGAGCGCGATGCTGAGCACGAGAAGGACGACGGTGGCGAGCCACCCCCAGTACTTGCGCTGAAGCAGACCGACGCCGCTGGCCAGCGTGGCGATCGCGAAGCCGAGAAAGCCCCAGGCGATCAACCGCGCATGGATGAACAGAAAATCGAATCCGGCCGGCAGGCCGAGTGCGCGCGCGCCTTCGAGCATGTCGGCACCGTCGGGGGCGAAGGCCATGAGCATCAACACTTGCAGCACGCCGACGAAGATCATCAACACCGCGGGGGCGATGAAGCTCCAGGCCAGAGCAGTGACGAAAACCGAGCGCGGCGCGGGAGCAGTCATCAGGCGTCTTCCTCAACAAATGCGAATGCTCATTTGCCCACATTCATGAAAGGAATGGGCGCACCGGCATAGATCGCCTGGGGCAAGGCGCCGTTCCATTTTTCCGCCTTGACCTTGTCCACTTCGATGCGGCGCAATTCGAGCACATCTTTGTTTTGCGCCAGAGCGGCATTCTGCACCCGCAGCGCCTCGGCCTGGGCCTTTGCAATCGTGAGATTCGCATAGGCTTCGCCGTCGGCCTCGGCCTTGCGCGCATTGGCTTCGGCCTCGGCGATCGCGACCTTCTGCTTTTGCTCGGCTTCGACGGTCTTGAGCTTGTTCTCGGCGGCCAGGCGCAATTGTTCCTGCGTGACCTTGTCATTGATCGCATGCATGTACGACTCGGAGAACGCGAAGTTGCGCATGTCGATGTTGATGACTTGCGCGCCGTACAAGGTGAGCTTTTCACGCAAGGCGGCGTTGATGTCGCTCGACACCTTGGCGCGCTGCGCGATGAGGTCGGGCGCCGTGTATTTGGCGGTGACGGCCTTGAAGACTTCCTGCGTCGCGGTCTGCACATACGACGCGAGGTTGCCGTCATGCGAATACTTTTCGAACACTTCGGCGACGCGATCGGTGGCGATGCTGTAACGCACCGTCATGCTGACCTTGACCGGTTGCTGGTCGCTGGTGCTGCCTTCGGCGTTTTCGATGTCGGCCGCTTCGGCACGGATGCTGAAGTTCGAGAGCTTTTGCCAGGGCGGCAACAGCGCAAGCCCTTCGCCTTCAATGCCGACGATCTTGCCGAATTGCGTGACCACACCGCGGCTGCCGGTCGGCACCGAATAGAACGGCCAGAGCACGAACAAGGCGATCACCAGCGCGATGACCACGCCGATCACGCCTAAGCGGAAATTGGGCAGCTTGACTTGGGGCATTTCCATGGTGCGCGTCCTTTGGGGTTGAGAAGAAGATGGCCGCGAGTCTGCCGACTGGGCCATGCACCCGCAATGCCGCGCGCATCCCGCGAATGAGTGGGGCGCTCGAAATGCGCGGCGGCTGATCTTGCGCAAGCCGCAGCGCGCGCGATCAATCCATCTCGATCGATTGCGCGAACACGGTCTGCAAAAAGACCGCTTCGTCGCTGTCTTCAGCCACCGCGCGCGCCTGCGTCTTGGCCGCCAACGCGAGCACGCTGCCGGGCGGCAAGTCGCGCCAGGGTTGCGTGAGCACCAAAAGGCGCAATTCGCCGTACCGGTCGTCGAGCAGCACCGCGCGCACCTGCTCGGGCAATTCGGCCCAGCCGACATCGAGCATGCCGTCGCCGCTCCAGCCCTCGACTTCGACGCCTTCGTATTTGATGCACATGCCTTCGTCGCCGGTCGCATCGACGAGTGCATCGAGTGTTTCTTCATCGAGGCAGTAAGCGCGCTCGGGCACCGCTACGAGCGTCAGCGTCTCGAAGCGCTCGGCTTCGGCTTCGAGCGCTTCGAGGCTGGGCGCTTGCGGTGCGTCGGTGATGGCGCCGAGCGCATCGGCCCGGCCCCACAAGCCCGCGCGCTGCACGTACAGCACATCATCGGCGCGGCCACGGTGCAGGGTGTGGTCGTGCGTGGCCAAGATTTCGCCATTGGCCGCATGGACCACGCTGCGCGCATCGGGCGTGTTGCCTATCCAACGCCCGTCATGCTCGAACACTTCGGCAAACTCGGGCGGCACCAGGTAACGCGCCTGCACGTAATCGAACACGCCGTAGCGCACGGACTCATCGGCCTGACGCAATGCGACCTCGACGAATTCATGCTGGCGCCCGCACGGATGGACCCAGGCGATGCAAGGGCCGATCAATTCGCGCAAATGCTTGTCGTACAACGCGGCGCCGCGCACTTCGCTCGATTGCTCGTGATCGACCGGATAGGTCAGCATCAACAAAGCTTTGTTGCCCATGTTGATGGGCTCGACGCCGAGTTGCGTCTCCCATGAACGGTCCCCGGCAAAGGCGAACTCGGTGCGCCGCCCGGATGGCAGATGCATGAGCGCCTGGCGCAGCACCGGCGGCTCGGCCGCATCGTCACGCTGCTCCAGCACCACGACGAGTTCATCGCCTTCGTGCCAGATCACCCAGATCATGCCCTCGGGGCCGAGATCGATCCATGGGGTGAGTTGCGTGTCGTCGGCCTCGCGCCAGAGTGCCCATTCGCGCGGCGCGTCCTCGGCAAAATAGCAATACAGGCCGTGTGTTTCGTTGATGTGCTGGCGCAGGTCTCGCATGACGCGTTCAGTTGGCCTGGCAAAAATCGCCTTCGCTCGCGCTCTGGCCAGGCGCGACGTAGGAGAAGGTGGAGAACCTCACGCCGGCTGCCATGAAGCGTTCGAAATGAAAGCTGCTGCCGTCTTTCCAGGTCGCGCTGGCATTGAGCGTGCCGTCGGAGAACCGGCTGCCGACGCCTTCCTCGACGATCGGATTGCGCGCGTCGTCGAAGGCGATGAAACGCCCGTTGATCGTGAGGCCCGCCAGGGTGGCGCTGAAACTGCCCGGGTGCTGCACGTCCGAGCGCTTCTTGCCCTTGGGCAATAGCGCGGGGCGGCATTGACCTTTCACCACCTGGCCATCGGTGGTGAGCACCGCCGCGATGAAATCGTGCAAGGCCGGGCTCGCCTTGGCGGCGGCCATGGCGCGCGCATCGGTGGTCGGGCAGACCACGCCGTTGTCGGTCACATTGCGGGTCTGGCCGCTGTAGCCGGCTTCGAGAAATGCCGAACTGATTTTCTGCTCGTCGAAATTGACGTCGAGCATCTGGCCGTTGGCGAAGAATTGGTAATCGAACAGTTGCGCCGGCGCGCGGTACCCGCCTGCGACGTAAGTCTTGGTCATCGCAAACTCGCCGGCCGCATCGAACATCGACAGATGCACAGGGCCGATGTTGAGGCTGCCGTCGGCGCCGATCACGAGGCGATCGGGCTTGG
>CAXBRX010000254.1:0-5407 GCA_963977835.1 uncultured Derxia sp. | reverse complement strand
CGAGGTCTTCGCTGGCCAGCTTGCCGTAGAACGTGGGCTCGGCCGCGATGCCCGCAAGCAAGGCATCGCCGGCTTCACGCGAGCCTTCGGCGCGCAAGGCACGGCCGCGCCAATAAACCCAGGTGCTGTCGCGCTGGGCATCGGCGCTCATGCGTTCGATGGTCTTGCGCACCTGCGTCCATTCACCGCCGCGCAAAGCGGCGCGGGTGCGCCAGGCGAGCGTATCGTCGTCGAGCGCGGCATCGGCCTGGGCCACGTCGGCACGCGCGAACCAGCCGAGCGCATCGGGCTCCATGCGCCGTGCGGCGGCAGCCCCGAGATGCGCCCAGACATAGGCTTGGTCAGCCGCCGGCAACTGGGCCGCGAAGCGCTGGAAATACCGGGCCGCGGCAGCAGTGTCGGTGCGCCCGAGGCGCAACACGGCCAGCACCGCGACCGGCGCGCGCGCCGGGGTCTTCATGTCGAGCGATTTGGCCTCGGCCTGAGCCAGCCATTCCTTGTTGCGCTCGGCCACGCGTTCGACCGCATCGGTGTCGGCGCCGTCGATCAGACGCGCGACGCGCTTGCCCGCGGCGATCACGTTTTGTTCATAGGCATTGCGCACGAATTGCCAAAGGTCGTCGCGCGTGAACACGCCGGCATCGGCATAGGTTTCGATCAGCCAGGCGCAACCGTCGGTGTAATAGCGCGCATCGCGCAACAATGGCCGCGCATCGGCGGCGAGCCAATCGCGCAGCGCGGCCGAGGTCGACGGCGTGCCGGCGATGCTGGCGCGGTCGGTCAGCAGGCGCTGGGCGCGAAAGCCTTGCGCGTAGCAGGCCACCTGCGGGTCGTCCTTGAGCACGAATTGCGCGTATTGATCGTCGAACACCGGCGCGTTGCGCTGCTTGCCGAGCGCGAGCAGCCAGTCGTTGCGCAAGCGGTCGGCAATCGCCTCGCCGCGGTAGCGTTCGAGGTAGGCGCGGATTTCGTCGTCGGGGGTCTCGAGCCGCGGCGCACCGCCGGGTTCGAACATGCGGGCGCGCAGCCGGTAATACTCGACATAGCTGCGCAAATCGTAATCGGCGGGCAGGCGGTCGGCCAGCGCGGCGGCGCGTTCGGGCTCGTTGGCGCGCGCGGCATCGCGCAAGGCGACGAAGACCTCGTCGGCCGTCATGGGCGGCGGTGCTTTGGGAGGCGTTTTGGAGCGCGCAGCCTGCCCCGGCGCCGCGAACACCAGGGCGCCCGCACACACCAGCACGGCAAGAAGACGAAAACGCATCGATTACACTCGTTTTGACCCACGCACCTGCACCCATGCAGACTGCGTCCAATCGACTATAGCACTCGACCCGGTGGCAACGAACCCTCAAAAGCCGAAACTACGTGAGCAATTGCTCGCGGCGCGCGCAACGCTCGACAAGGACGAGCGCGAGCGCGCGCAAACCGCCATCGCGACGCATCTGGTGGCCGCGCTGGCCGATCTGCCGCCCGGAGCCCTGGCGGCCTATTGGCCCATCCGCGGCGAACCCGAGCTTGCTGCGGCCTGGGCGCAATTGCGCGCGTTGGGCTGGCAACTGTGCCTGCCGGTGGTGGTGCAGACCGCCGCCCCGCTGGTGTTTCGGGCCTGGGACGGCACGCCGCCCACGGCCCTGGACGCCTGCCGCTTGCGCGTACCCGCGCCCACTGCGCCCGAGGTGCAACCCACGGTGCTGACCATGCCCTGCCTGGGTTTTGATGCCCATGGCCATCGCCTGGGCTATGGCGGCGGGTATTACGACCGCACCTTGGCGCAAGCGGCGCCTGGCGTGCAGCGCATCGGCATCGCCTTCGAGCTGCAAGCCTGCACCTTTGCCGTGGATGCGCACGATCTGCGCATGCATAGGCTCGTCACCGAGCGCGGCGTGCGGCGCTGGGACGACGCGGCGCACTGAAACGCGCCGGTGTCGTACCGCGCCGCAGCGCTTCAGCCTTGCAAGCGCTGCCAGACGGCGAGCGTCGCTTCGGCCGAATTCATGGTGTAGAAGTGCAAGCCCGGCGCGCCGCCTGCGAGCAGGCGCTCGCACAAGGCCGCGACCACATCGAGGCCGAAGGCGCGGATCGAGGCGCGGTCGTCGCCGAAGCTTTCGAGGCGCCTGCGCACCCAGCGCGGAATCTCGGCGCCGCAAGCATCGGAAAACCGCGCGAGCTGCGATGAATTGGTGATGGGCATGATGCCCGGCACCACCGGCACCGCGCAGCCGAGCGCAGCCACTTCATCGACGAAACGGAAATACGCATCGGCGTTGAAGAAGTATTGCGTGATGGCCGAATCGGCGCCCGCCTGCACCTTGCGCACGAAATTGCGCAGATCGTCCTGCGGCGAGCGCGCTTGCGGATGGAACTCGGGATAGGCCGCCACCTCGATGTGGAACCAATCGCCGGTTTCGGCGCGCACAAACTCCACCAATTCGTTGGCATGGCGGAACTCGCCCGCCGCGCCATGGCCGGAAGGCAGATCGCCACGCAGCGCGACGATGCGGCGCACACCGCGCTGGCGGTATTCGCCCAGCACCGCGCGGATGTTCTCGCGCGTGGACCCGATGCACGACAAATGCGGCGCGCCTTGCGAGCCCGCGGCCATGATCCAGTCGATGGTCTGCAGCGTGCCTTCGCGCGTGGAGCCGCCCGCACCGAAAGTGACGGAAAAGAATTCCGGATCGACCTTGGCGAGTTGGGCATGCGCAGCGCGCAGCTTGGCCTCGCCCTCGGCCGTCTTGGGCGGAAAAAACTCGAAGCTGTAGGGTTTACTCAAGACGTTCCCTGCTCGGAATCAAGTAAGACAAGAGCCAGGAAATGAGACCGTAGACGATGCCGCCGAACACGCCCGACCAGAACCCGCTGACATGGAAGCCGCTCAACGTCGAGCCCACGGCCCAGAACAACAGGCCGTTGAGCACGAGGAAGAAGGCGCCCATGGTCAGCACCGAGATCGGCAAGGTGAGCACGAACAGGATGGGCCGCACGATGGTGTTGACCAACCCGAGCACCAGCGCGGCCACCAGGGCCGATGGCAGGCTGTCCACGGTCACGCCGGGGATCAGGTAAGCCACCGCCAGCAGCGCGACGGCGTTGAGCAGCCAGACGAGCAACAGTCTCATTCCCGCACTCCTTCGATCGCGACGCTCAATACCGGTAATGCTCGGTCTTGTAGGGCCCGTTCTTGTCCACGCCGATGTACTTCGCCTGCGCGTCGGTCAACTCGGTGAGCTGGGCGTTGAGCTTGCGCAATTGCAGGCGCGCGACCTTTTCGTCGAGATGCTTGGGCAGCGTGTAGACGCCGACCGGATACTCGCCGGTGCGCGTGTACAGCTCGATCTGGGCGATGGTCTGGTTCGCGAACGAAGACGACATCACATAGCTCGGATGGCCGGTGGCGCAGCCGAGGTTCACGAGGCGGCCCTTGGCCAGCAGGATGATGCGATTGCCCGAGGGCATGGTCACATGGTCGACCTGCGGCTTGATCTCGTCCCACGGATAGGCTTCGATCGACGCGACATTGATCTCGGAATCGAAATGGCCGATGTTGCAGACGATGGCCTGGTCTTTCATCTTGACCAGATGCTGATGGTCGATGACATGGAAATTGCCGGTGCAGGTCACGAAGATGTCGGCCTTGTCGGCGGCGTAATCCATCGTGACGACGCGGTAGCCTTCCATCGCGGCCTGCAGCGCGCAGATCGGGTCGATTTCCGTCACCCACACCTGGGCCGACAACGCGCGCAGCGCCTGGGCCGAGCCCTTGCCCACATCGCCATAGCCGCAGACCACCGCGATCTTGCCGGCGATCATCACATCGGTCGCGCGCTTGATGCCGTCCACCAGCGATTCGCGGCAGCCGTACAGGTTGTCGAACTTGCTCTTGGTGACCGAGTCGTTGACGTTGATCGCGGGGATCTTGAGCTCGCCGCGTTCATGCATCTGGTACAGGCGATGCACGCCGGTCGTGGTTTCTTCCGTCACGCCCTTGATTTGCGCGAGGCGGGTCGAATACCAGGTCGGGTCGGTCTTGAGTTTGGCCTTGATGGCCGCGAACAGCACGGTGGCTTCTTCGCTGTCGGGGTTGTTCAGCACCGAAAGGTCTTTTTCGGCGCGTGCACCCAGATGCAGCAACAACGTCGCATCGCCGCCGTCGTCGAGGATCATGTTCGAATAGCCACCGTCGGTCCATTCGAAGATGCGGTGCGTGTAATCCCAATAATCGACCAGCGATTCGCCCTTGACGGCAAACACCGGCGTGCCCGCGGCGGCGATGGCCGCGGCGGCATGGTCTTGCGTGCTGAAAATGTTGCACGAGGCCCAGCGCACTTGCGCGCCCAGCGCTTCGAGCGTCTGGATCAGCACGGCGGTCTGGATCGTCATGTGCAGCGAACCCGTGATGCGCGCGCCCTTCAAGGGCTGGCTCGCGGCGTATTCCTCGCGGATCGCCATCAGGCCCGGCATTTCGGTCTCGGCGATGCGGATTTCCTTGCGGCCCCATTCGGCCAGGCCGAGGTCGGCAACGACGTAATCGGGGGTGCCCGCAGGCGTGGTGGCTGGTTTGAGTACGGCGCTCATCTCGCGCCCTCCTTTCATTGCTGAATGAAGTTTGCGAGCGCGGTTCAAACAAAGGCCGGGAAGGCTTCCGGCCCTGCTGCCGAGCCTGGCGGGGGTGACACCCTCCGTCGCAGCGCTCCTCGGTCAGCGGTGCGCAAGTATACCGGGCCGGCACCCGGCCGGCATGCGAAGATGTGCCGCCCCGCCCGTCATCCAGGCGCCTACAGCCGTGCGATAGTTCATGCTCCATCCGCTCCTGACCGCCCTCGACCGCCACTTGCATGCCGCCGGTGCGCCGCGCGCCCTCGAAGGCTGGCGCCGCTACGTGCTCGAATTCTGGTATTTCGGCCTCAAGGAAGCGCGCGCCTGCGCGTTCGCGGGCTCGTTCTTCGCGCTGCTCGCGATCTCGCGCCACGTGCCGCTCGGCGCGCTGCCGCGCTACGACTTCCTGCTGCTCGGCGCGCTTCTTAAGGGTGTAGGTCCGGGCCATCAAAATTTCATTGCACGCACGTGTGCATCCATATTGACACGCTCGCCAGATTTCATTACACACATATGTATCTTCAAATTGTGCCGCTGTCCACTGTGCTTTTCAGGCCCGGTGGCGAGGGCTCCCTATTTCTTCCTGGAGAGAAGTCATGGAAACCAAAGTCAGTGAAATCGCCGACGGCATTTATCGGCTCTCGACCTTCGTGCCGGACATCGCGCCGCCCGCAGGCTTCACCTTCAATCAGTTCCTCGTCATGGGCGACGAGCCGCTGATGTTCCACACCGGCCTACGCAAGATGTTCGCGCTCAACCGCGATGCGCTCGCCCGCATCCTGCCGCCCGAAAAGCTGCGCTGGATCGCCTA
>CAXBRX010000253.1:0-5411 GCA_963977835.1 uncultured Derxia sp. | reverse complement strand
GAGGAAAAGATCGGCGCCGTTGGCGATCGCCAGCTCGCGCGCGAGGAACAGGCCGAGGCCGGTGCCATGCCGGTAGGTGGTGAAAAACGGCTCGAACAATTGCGTGCGCACATCGGGCGTGATGGCTGGGCCGTCGTTGCCGACCGTGAGTTCGATGCTGCCTTCGGGCTTGGCCTCGGACGTGATCTCGACCGCACCGGCCGCCTCGCTGCTGTAGCGCGCGGCATTGGCGACCAGATTGACCACGATCTGGGTCAGATGCGCGCGGTCGAACCGCACTTCGAGGTGTTCGCCGATGTCGAGCGCGAACCGGCCCGGATCGATCGCGCGGTCACGCGCGAAATCGGCCACGATCTGCGCCACCGCTGCGGCCAGCTGCACCTGCTCGGCACGCACGCGCGTCGCGCGCGAGACCGAAAGCACGTCCTCGACGATGCGGTCCAGCCTTTGCACATTGTCCTTGACGATGCGCAGCAGCCGTTGCGCGGCCGGATCGGTGTTCTCCTCGGCGAGCAAGGCCGAGGCATGATCGATCGCCGCCAGCGGATTGCGGATTTCATGCGCGATGCTGGCCGTCAGCCGGCCCATGGCGGCGAGTTTGAGTTGCATCGCCTGCACTTCGACTTCGCGCATGTCTTCGATCGAGACCAACAAAGGCGCGTCGGTCGATTTGGCCACGCCGAACGGAATCGAGCGGATGCGCACCCGCTTGCCGGGCCGGCTGGCCAGATCGGGCGGCTCGCCTTCCACCGGCAACGGCGCTTCGAGCGCCACCGTCCAGGCGCGCGATTCGCTCGGACGCGAACGCGCCCAGGCGCCGAGCACCCGGCTCAAGGTCGCATAGCGCGCCGTCAGCCGCTGGCCGAAATCGGCCTCGGTGCCATCGTCGGCCAGTTCGAGCACCGTGCGCGCGGCCGGATTCGCGGCGCGCACCTGGCCGTCTTGCGAGACCACCAGAATGCCGAGCTGCATTTCGTTGATGACGGCCCGGTTGACCTGGACCTGGGCTTCGAGCTCGGCATTCTTGGCCTGCACCAGGCGCTCTTGCGCGAGCACGCGCGCGGCCAGCCGGTTGAGCACCCAGGCCACAGCGAACATGACGGCGCCGAGTGCGCCGACCTGGGCATAGGCCGGCTCGCCCAGGCCGCCCAATTGGCGCAACAAGGCATCCGACAACAACACCAGGCTGGCCGTGGCCGCCACCAGCAAGGCGACCGGCAATTGCGACAACAAGGCGGCGCCCGCCACCGGCGCGAAGAACAGCATTTGCGAGCCGTCGGCGCTGCCCGGGCTCGTGAGCACCAACAGGCTGATGCACAACAGATCGACCGCGAGTCCGGCCGCGAGTTGATCGACGTATTTCGGGCGCCGGGCGAACGAGAGCGCAAAGCCGATCAGCGTCAGGCCCAGATAGCCCCAGGCCGTGGTGATGGCCGCGGCGCTGGCCGCGAAGGCATTGGCATGCTCGATGAAGATGGCCGCGCCGGCGATGACCACGCGCACCGCGCACAAAGTGCGCAGCTTCTTCCAGGAAGAGGCTTGATCGGTGAGCGAGGCGTCGGCAAACATGCGCGGCACGCGCGGCCGTCAATGCCGGCCGAGCAGGACTTCGAAGACGAACTGGGTGCCGATGTAGGCCAGCATCAAGGCGATGAAGCCCCCGAACACATAGCGCAGCGCCAGGCGCCCGCGCCAGCCGTACTGCCAGCGGCCGAACAACAGCACACCGAAGGTGGCCCAAGACAAAATCGAGAACACCGTCTTGTGATCGAAACGCAGCGGCCGGCCGAACAGGTATTCGTGAAAGCCGATGCCGGTGACGAGGGTCGCCGTCAGGAGCACGAAGCCGACCGTGAGCGCGCGAAACAGCAGGCGTTCCATCACGAGCAAGGGCGGGGCGAGATCGAGCAGCACGGAAATCCAGGTGCGGGTGTTGGGGTCGGTGCGCAAACCGCGTGCATGCAAGGATTGGTCGATGAGCACCATGGCGACCGCGTGCAAAGCCGCGAGCGACAACATGCCGTAGCTGACCAGCGCGAGCGTCAGATGCGCAACGAAGGCCACCCCGCCGCCGACATTGGTCTGCGCACCCGGATACAGCAAAGGCAACAAGACCGACACCGCCGACGCCGGGTAGAGCACCAGTCGGATGGCGCCGATCGGGGCGCGCACCGATTCGATCGCGAAGAACGCGACCGCGAGCAGCATCATGGCCGACAAAGCCTGCGCAAACCCGAACCGGAAAGCATCCTCGCCGCGCATCGCCCAGGCGAAGGCGAGCGCATGCAGCAGGGTCAGGCCGAAGACCGCGAGCAGATCGATGCCGCGCACCTCGCGCAGGCGCTGCGCAGCCGTGCCGGGCGCGCGCACCTCGCGCCCCAGTGCGCCGAGCAAGGGCGCCAGGAAGACGAGGTAGGCCAGGGCGGAAAGCGCTGCGAATGTCATGGTCATGGCATGCGCAGTGTAGCAAGGCGGGCCGGGTTCACGGCCCTGCCTGTGGCACGGCGATCAATCGAGGAAGAAGTCCGGGATGAACTTGTTGTTGCCCGGAATCACCGCGTACTTGGCGAGATCGGTCACACCATGGGCGGCGAGCACTTCGTCGTCGACGAAGAAATTGCCGGTGGTGCTGCGCGCCTCGCTGTTCAGGATGTGCCAGGCGGCGTCGGCCATGATCTCGGGCGTGCGTCCCAGATCGGCGTTGACACCCGGGATGACTTGCAACGCGGCGGTCTTGATGACGGTGCGCGGCCACAAGGAATTGACGGCGATGCCGAACGGCGCGAATTCGGCCGCATGGCCCAGCGTGCACATGCTCATGCCGTACTTGGCCATGGTGTAGGCCACATGGTGCTCGAACCATTTGGCCTTCATCGACAAGGGCGGCGACAGCGTCAGCACATGCGGATTGCGCCCGGCGGCGGCCGAGGCCTTGAGGTAAGGCAGGCAAGCCTGGGTGCAGACGAAAGTGCCGCGCGCGTTGACCCCGTGCATGAGGTCGAAGCGCTTCATCGGCGTGTTCTCGGTGTTGGTCAACTGGATGGCCGACGCGTTGTTGACCAGGATGTCGATGCCGCCGAATTTTTCGGCGGTCTGCTTGCAGGCTTCGACGACCGAGGCTTCCTCGCGGATGTCGACCATCAAGGGCAAGGCCTGGCCGCCCGCGGCGACGATTTCTTCGGCCGCCGAATAGATGGTGCCGGGCAGCTTCGGATGCGGCTCGGTGGTTTTGGCCGCGATCACGATGTTGGCGCCATCGCGCGCCGCGCGCAGCGCGATCGCGAGGCCGATGCCGCGCGATCCGCCGCTGATGAACAAAGTCTTGCCTTTGAGGCTCATGAAGGTCTCCGGAATATGGGTCTTATTCGATCGAGGAAAAATCGGGTTTGCGCTTTTCGAGGAAGGCCGACATCGCTTCGCGCGCGGCCGGGCCGGCCAGCATTTCCTGGAACAACTCGGCTTCTTCGGCCATGCGCTCGAAGGTCGCTTTCTGGTCGAGCGCCTTCTTGCCGCCCTTGAGCAGCATCTTGGCCGCGCGGATCGAGGGCGCGGGCAAGGCAGCGATCTTCTCGGCCTGGCGCGCCGCATAGGCGATGACCTGATCGGGCGGCAGGATCTTGTTGACGAAGCCCATGGCCTCGCCTTCCTCGGCGCCGAAAGGCTCGCCGAGCAGCAGTTTCTCGGCCGCGCGCTGATAGCCCGCGATGCGCGGCAAGGTGTAGCTCGACGCACCTTCGGGGCACAGGCCCAGGTTGACGAAAGGCAGCGAGAAGCGCGCGTCGTCGGCCGCATAGACCATGTCGCAATGGAACAGCATGGTGGTGCCCACGCCGACCGCGAAGCCTTGCACGGCCGCGATCATGGGCTTGGGGCAATGCGCGAGGTTGCGGATGAACTGGAACACCGGCGCTTCTTCGCCCTTGGGCGGATTGGCGAGGAAGTCCTTGAGGTCGTTGCCCGCGGTGAAGGTGCCGCCCTCGCCCGCGAACAACAAGGCCTTGATGCTCGGATCGCCGGCGGCGAGGTCGAAGGCTTCATTGATCGCTTCGTACATCTCGACCGTGAGCGCGTTCTTCTTGTCGGGGCGGTTGAAAACGATGCGCAGCACGCCGTTGTGGGTGCCGGTGACGATGGTGCTCATGAAGTCTCCGTAATCAGGTTGAGCCGCGCGCCTATCCAGCCTGCGACCTGGGGCCAGAGCGTGGCGCGGAACTGCTCGCGGAAAAAGCCGAAATGGCCGATCCGCGGCACCCCGACATCGTACGGCGCGATGCGCCGGGTTTCGAGTCGGGCGTTGGCATAACAGGCATTGAGGGTGCGGATGCTCGCGTCGGTCATCATCTCGTCGTCGGTGAAACTCACCGAGAGCATCGGGCAGGCGATGCGCCGATAGCCCGCGCGCACCGGCTCGCCACCCACGCCTGCGACGTAATCGCGGTGCAGACACCAGCGCCGCCATTCGAGCACCACGCCGCGCGGCAGATCGCCGAGCTTGCGCAACCGCTTGCCCGGAAAATAGCCGTATACGCGCGTGAGCACCGGCACCAGCACCCACCACAGCCAAGGCACGACGCGCCGGGTCTGGGGTGCGTTGTAGCGCCAATACCCGTTGCCCGAAGCGACCGTCACCAGGCCATCGATGAGGCCGGCATCGGGCAACAGCCCCGGCAATTGCCCGCCCAGGCTATGGCCGACCACGAACAAAGGCTGGGTGCGGCCTTGCTTGGCCCAACGCAGCACCGCGTTGTAATCCTTGGTCGCCCAATCGGTCACGCTCGCGGCAAAGCCTTTGAGCGAAGCCGGTGCCGACTCGCCCATGCCGCGGTAGTCGAAGGTGATCGCGACATGGCCTTGCTCGGCCAACCAGCGCGCGAAGGCGAAGTAAAAACTCTGCTTCACACCCATCGCACACGGCAGAACGATGGTAGCGCCATGGTTAGCCGCGCGCAGCAATTCGCCCACGTCGATCCCGGAAACATCCACGTTGGCCTGCAATTGGTAAGGCTCGGGTGCCTTGGCGTTAAAAGTGACGGCCGCCGCGACCTTGAAGGGGTTGGCCTTGAACTTGCCCTCGAAACCTTCAAGCGCGAGGCGAGTGTCGTTCGCCACGGCCACCCCGCGGATCGCGGTGACCTCGGCGGTCGGCGTGGCGATGTCGAACTGCACGAGTCGTTCGAACGAGCGGATGAGGGGGGTCGAGTTGCCGTCGCGGTACCCGAGGCCGAGCGCCTTCGAGAGGTCGGCGACGTCGATCACCATCCCGTACGGCGCCTCGTCGAGCGCGGTGTGCGCTACGTTCAGATTTTCGCGGGCAAAGGCACGAGCGGCGACGGCAGCGTGGCCGACGTGCCGTGGGACGCCCACACCGACATCGACAAGAATCATCGTTCGTGCGCGCTCGCGACGGATCA
>CAXBRX010000252.1:0-5417 GCA_963977835.1 uncultured Derxia sp. | reverse complement strand
GTCGCGCCCGCGAGCAGGCGCGCTTGCGGGCGCTCGTCGCGCAAGCGCGCGAATGCCGCGAGGCTGCGTGGCGCCACGAAGCGATCAATGCGCGGCCGGCCATCGACCAACAACGCCGGGTTCGGCCCTTCATAAACGAAGACTTCCTCGTCGGTCGCGCGCAATTCGCGCAAAGCCGCGACGATGGGCGTGGTATCGAGCGCGGCGGCGGGCGCGTCGAACATTTGTTCGGCCGCATCGAGAATGGGCCGGTAGCCGGTGCACCGGCACAGATTGCCGGCGAGCGCATCGGCGAGCGCCTGGCGCGTCGGCCGTGCGCCATCGCGATGCTGTTCATATTCGCCGAACAAGGACATCGCAAAACCCGGCGTGCAAAACCCGCATTGCGAACCATGATGATCGACCAGCGCTTGCTGCACCGGATGCAGCCGCCCGCCCGCGATGGTCTTGAGGTCTTCGACGGTGAACAAGGCACGGCCGTCGAGCATGGGCAAGAATTGCAGGCAGGCGTTGACGGTCTGCAATGCAAGCTTGCCGTCGTCGGTCAGGTCGCCGAGCACGACGGTGCAGGCACCGCAATCGCCCTCGGCGCAGCCTTCCTTGGTGCCGTGCGCCGCGGCATGGGTGCGCAGCCAGTCGAGCACCGACAAGGTGGGCGCCACGCCGTCCACCTGAACGACGCGGCCGCGAAAATGGAATCGGATCGGACGAGGTTGCACGCGTCACCTGCAAGCAAGAAATCCATCTGACATTACACCGATGGCCCGGAACATGCATAGCCGTTGCCGAATAAAGGTTATGCTTATGCGCTTATGAATGAGCCCGCGGTTTTCGACAAGATCGAGCTTCGCCTCGTCCGAGTCCTGCATGCCGTGATCACCGAACGCAGTGTGTCGCGGGCCGCGTTGCGGCTGCACACCTCCCAGCCTGTCGTCAGCGCCCAATTGGCCCGTTTGCGCGCGCTGATCGGCGACCCTTTGCTGGTGCGCTCGGGCAATGCGATGACGCCGACCGAAGTCGCGCTCGAATTGCTCGAACCCGCAAGCGCCTTGCTCGGCCATGCGCAAACCGTGTTCGGCGCGCGCGCCGGCAAGCTCGCCTTCGCGCCGGCCCAGGCGCAAACCACGTTTCGCATCGCCGCGAGCGATTACCTCGACCCGCTGTTCCTGCCGACCCTGGTCGGGCAGATCCGGCAATTGGCGCCCAAGGTCAGGCTCGACATCCTGCCGCTCACGCGCGAATACGATTACCGGCGCGCGCTCGCCAACGGCGAGGTCGAACTCGTGATCGGCAACTGGCTCAAGCCGCCCGAGGAATTGCATCTGGGTCGGCTGCTGGCCGACGAGATCGTCTGCCTGGTCGCGCGCGATCATCCGGCCGCGACCAATCCGCGCGCCTGGACCTTGCAGAAATACCTCGCGAGCGAACATGTGGCGCCCACCGGCCTGCATCCGGGCGCGCTCGGTGTCATCGACGAACATCTGGCCGCCAAAAACCTGACCCGGCGCATCCCGGTGCGCAGCCCGCATTTCGGGCTCATGCCCTGGATGGTCGCGCAAAGCGATCTGGTGATGACCACCGGCCGCCTGTTCTGTTCGCGCTATGTCGATCGTCTGCCGGTGCGCATCGTGCGTTGCCCGGCGGGCTTTCCGGCGCTCAATTACTACCAGCTCTGGCACGACGTGACCCAGACCTCGGCCGCCAGCCGCTGGCTGCGCGAGCAGGTGCGCGATGTCGCGCGCTCGCTGGTGCCGCGCGCGGCCACCCGTACCCATCACTCCAAGCAGACGGACAAGACCTCAGCATGACTGCAGCACCCAAGTTTCCGGCATTGAACACCCCGAGCGCGCGCCTGGCCGTGCGCGGCGATCTGCTCGATTTCATTGCCGATCCGGGCCTGGGCACGGCCACGCCCACTCGCGGCGCTGCGCCGTCTTGCGTGCGCTTTCGGCCCGACCATTGGCTGTACATCGAACACGGCCGCATCGTCGGCGCGCAAGCTGCCGACACGACACCCGACGCGAGCTGGCAGCGCGTCGATTGCAGCGGACAATTGGTGCTGCCGGGCTTCATCGACACCCATGTGCACGCGCCGCAACTCGATGTGATCGCCTCTTACGGCACCGAGTTGCTCGACTGGCTCAACACCTACACCTTTCCGGCCGAAGCGCGCCATGCCGATCCGGTGGTCGCGCAAGCCGGCGCCGAGCGCTTTCTCGACGCCTTGCTCGCCGCCGGCACCACGAGCGCGGCGGTGTTCCCGACCGTGCATGCGACCTCGGTCGAGGCTTTGTTCGCCTCGGCCCAGGCACGCGGCATGCGCATCATTGCCGGCAAGGTGCTCATGGACCGCCATGCGCCCGACAATCTGCGCGACGATGTGGCGGGCGCCGAACGCGTCTGCATCGATCAGATCGAGCGTTGGCACGGCCAGGGCCGCATCGCCTATGCCGTGACGCCGCGCTTTGCCGCGACCAGCACGCCCGAGCAACTCGCGATGGCCGGCCGGTTGTGCGCCACGCATCCGGGCGTCTACATGCAGACCCATGTGGCCGAGAACCGTGCCGAAATCGCCTGGACGGCCGAGTTGTTCCCGCAGGCGCGCAGCTATCTCGATGTGTATGAACAGGCCGGCTTGCTGCACGGACGCGCGATTCTGGCGCACGGCATCTGGCTCGATGACGTCGATCGCGCACGCATGCACGCGACCGGTGCGCAACTCGCGTTTTGCCCGTCGTCGAATCTATTCCTGGGCAGCGGCCTGTTCGATTGGCAGGCCGCCACCGATGCCGGGATCGCGGTCTCGGTGGCCAGCGATGTCGGCGGCGGCACGAGTCTTTCGATGTTGCGCACCCTGGCCGACGCCTACAAAGTCCAGGCCATGCGCGGCGTGCGCCTGTCGGCCTGGAAGGCGCTGCATACCGCGACCCTGGGTGCGGCGCAGGCACTCGGCCTGGACGCCGAAATCGGCCGCCTGGAACCCGGTTGCCTGGCCGACCTCGCGGTCTGGGACTGGGCGGCGGGCCCGGTTGCACGCCATCGCGATACGGTGGCGCGCGATTTGCATGAGCGTTTGTTTGCCTGGCTGACCCTCGGCGACGAACGCAATCTGGCTGCCAGCTTCGTTGCCGGCGTATTACGCTACGCGCGCCAGACCGTTTGAGCCCGAACCCGATCACATCCGCCCACCGCGACGAGGCCCGTCCTTGAATCCCCCGCTGCGACTCGAACTGCTGAACATCAGCAAGCAGTACCCGGCCGTCAAGGCCAATGATGGCGTGAACCTGCGCGTCGCCCCCGGCGAAATCCACGCCGTGCTGGGCGAGAACGGCGCAGGCAAGTCCACGCTCATGAAAATCATCTACGGCGCGGTCCATCCCGACGAAGGCGAGATGATCTGGAACGGGCGCCAGGTGCAGATCGCCAATCCGAGCCAGGCGCGCGCGCTCGGCATCTCGATGGTGTTCCAGCATTTTTCGCTGTTCGACACCCTGACCGCGGCCGAGAATGTCTGGCTGGGCCTGGGCAAGGAGATCAAGCTCGCGCAGGTGGTCGACCGCATCCGCGAAGTCTCGGGCGAATACGGGCTCGATGTCGATCCGCTGCGGCCGGTGCACACCTTGTCGGTCGGCGAGCGCCAGCGCGTGGAAATCGTGCGCGCCCTGCTCACCAACCCGCAATTGCTGATCCTCGACGAACCCACCTCGGTGCTCACGCCGCAAGCGGTCGAAAAGCTTTTCGTCACGCTGCGCCTGTTGTCCGACAAAGGCTGCTCCATCCTGTACATCAGCCACAAGCTCGACGAGATCCGCGCGCTTTGCCATCACTGCACGGTGATGCGCGGCGGCAAGGTCACGGGTGAAGTCGACCCGACCAAGGAAACCAATGCGAGCCTGTCGCGCCTGATGATCGGTGCCGAACCGCCCGCGCTCAAACACGAGGCGCGCGAGCCCGGCGACGTGGTGCTCGATGTGCAAGGCCTGAACCTGCCGCGCCATGATCAATTCGCGGTCGCGCTCGACAACATCGGCCTGCAAGTGCGCGCGGGCGAGATCGTCGGCATCGCCGGCATTTCGGGCAATGGCCAGCAGGAATTGATGGCTGCGCTGTCGGGCGAAGACTTGCGCACGACCAAGAACACCATCCGCCTGTTCGGCCAGGACATCAGCCACGACACGCCGCGCAAACGGCGCCGGCTCGGTTTGCATTTCGTGCCCGAAGAACGGCTGGGCCGCGGCGCGGTGCCCACGTTGTCGCTCACGCTCAATACGCTGCTCACGCGCACCGCGGCGGTCAACCGCCTGGGCTGGATCCGCACATCGGAAGTCAAACGACTGGCCAACGAACTCATCAGCGCGTTCAACGTCAAGGCCGGCGGCACCGAAGCCGTGGCCAAGAGCCTGTCGGGCGGCAATCTGCAAAAGTTCATCGTCGGACGCGAGATCGACGCGGCGCCCAAGCTGCTCATCGTCTCGCAACCGACCTGGGGCGTGGATGTGGGCGCGGCGGCGCAAATCCGCGGCGCCTTGATCGCGTTGCGCAACGCGGGCTGCGCGGTGCTGGTGGTCAGCGAAGAACTCGACGAATTGTTCGAAATTTCCGACCGCCTCGTGGTGATCGCGCGCGGCAAGCTTTCGCCGTCGATCCCGACCGAGCAAGCCACCATCGAAACCATCGGCGAATGGATGAGCGGACTCTGGCCGCAAGCGCAAGCCCAACAAGAGGAGGCCAGCCATGTTGCGGCTTGAACAACGCCCCGCGCCTTCGCGCCTGTTCACCTGGGCGTCGCCGGTGCTGTCGCTCGCCATCACCATCCTCATCGCCTCGGCCTTGTTCGTGGCGCTCGGCAAAGACCCGGTGCGCGGCCTGTCGGTCTTCCTGATCGAGCCTTTCAACGGCCTGCGCGCGGTGACCGAGCTCGCGCTCAAATCGACGCCTTTGATCTTGTGCGCGCTCGGCCTCGCGCTGTGCTACCGCTCGAATGTCTGGAACATCGGCGCCGAAGGCCAATACCTGATCGGCGGCATCACCGGCGGCGGCCTGGCCTTGTGGTTCACCTCAAGCCAGATCGCGGTGCCGAGCGGCGTGTTTTTCGTGCTGGTCATTCTGGCCGGCGCCTTGGGCGGCATGGCCTGGGCGGCCATCGTCGCCTTGCTGCGCGACCGCTTCAATGCGAGCGAAATCCTGGTGAGCCTGATGCTGGTCTATGTGGCCAACCTGCTGCTCAGTTATCTGGTGTTCGGCCCCTGGAAAGATCCGAACGGCTTCAACTTTCCGCAGACCATGAGCTTCGCGGCCGACACCGCGATCCCGCGCCTGTTCCGCGGCATGCGCGTCAATTGGGGCTTTGAGATCGGAAGAGCACACGTCTGAACTCCAGTCACGAGTGGATATCTCGTATGCCGTCTTCTGCTTGA
>CAXBRX010000251.1:0-5445 GCA_963977835.1 uncultured Derxia sp. | reverse complement strand
GCGAGCGTTTGAGGCCGCCGCGCCCTGCGCTGCGCGCCCCCACATGGAGCACAAGCCAATACAGCGTCATGCCCGCTCCCCGAGAAAATCCACGACGAGCCGCGCAAACCGAGAAGCATGCTCGATCTGCGTCCAATGCCCGCAATGCCCAAACACATGCAATTGCGCATTCGGTATCCATTGCGCGAGCGTCAACGAATTTGAAAGCGGAATGACCTGATCCTCGCGCCCGTGGATAACGAGGGTCTCGTGCGCAAGCGCGCGGATGTCGGCTTCGCGGCTTGCCATCGCATCGACCCAGCGCTGGCGCGGCGCGGGGAACATCGCGGCGAACGATTCCTGGAACCCGGGCCGGATGCTCGCGGCGTAGCGCAATTGCGCGAGTTCTTCGGTGACAAGTTTGCGGTCGTAGGCGAACACATCGAGCAATGCACGCATGTTCTCGATCGAGGGCGTATAGCCCCAGACCGCATCGAGCGCGGGCGTGATCGTGAACGGCACGCCGACGCTGCCCATGAGCACCAGGCGGCGCACGCGTTGCGGATGGCGGATCGCCAACGCGAGCGCGAGTGCGCCGCCGAAGGAATTGCCGACCAGATGCGCGCGTTCGATCTGCAAGGCATCGAGCAGGCCGACCGCTTGTGCGACCCAGGTGTCAAGGTCGTAGGTGATGCCGGCGGGCCGCTCGGTGAAGCCGAAGCCCACCATGTCGGGCGCGATCACGTGAAAGCGTTCGGCGCAGGCCGGCATCACGAGCCGCCAATTGGCCCAGGCGCTCACGCCCGGCCCCGAGCCGTGCAGGAACAGCACCGGTTCGCCCGTGCCGACATCGTGATAATTGGTCACGATGCCGTGGGCGCGGACGCTGTGCGCGATCTCGGGATTGAGGGTGGCGGTCATGGCGGCGCGCGGCTGGCTCAGAGCTTGATGCAGATGTTCTTGAGTTCGGTATAGAACTCGAGCGAATGCACGCCGCCTTCGCGCCCGATGCCCGATTGCTTGGCGCCGCCGAAGGGCGTGCGCAGATCGCGCAGGAACCACGAATTGACCCAGACCAGGCCGGCTTCGATCTTGCCCGCGACGCGGTGGGCGCGTTGCAGATTGGTGGTCCAGACCGACGAAGCGAGGCCGTAGTGGGTGTCGTTGGCGCGGCGGATCACTTCTTCTTCGGTGTCGAAGGGCGCGATATGGCAGCACGGCCCGAAGATTTCTTCGCGGCAGATCGCGGCATCGTCACCGACGCCGGTCCAGATCGTGGGCTGCACCCAGGCGCCATCGGCGAGTTCGCCCGGCATGGTCGGCGCACCGCCGCCGGTGACGACGGTGGCGCCTTCGGCCACGGCCTTCTGGTAGTACGACAACACCTTGCTGCGATGTTCTTGCGAAATGAGCGGCCCCATGCCGGTCGCGGCATCTTCGGGGCGGCCGAGCTTGAGGCCTTCGGCGCCGCGCTTCATCGCTTCGACGAACTTCGCGAAGATCGGACGTTCGACATAGACGCGTTCGGTGCCCAGGCACACCTGGCCGCAATTGGCGAACACCGAGCGCATCGTGCCTTCGATCGCGGCGTCGAAATCGCAATCGGCGAAAACGATGGCCGCGTTCTTGCCGCCCATTTCGAGCGAGACCGGGCGCGCACCATCGGCCGCCGCTTTCATGATGGCCGCGCCGGTGCGCGTCTCGCCGGTGAAGGTGATCGCGCTCACGCCCGGATGCGTGGTCAGGAATTCGCCGGCCGAGTTCGGGCCGAAGCCATGCACCACGTTATAGACGCCGTGCGGCATGCCCACCTTGTTCATCACTTCGCCGAGCAGCGTGGCGGTCTGCGGCGTTTCTTCCGATGGCTTGACCACGACCGCGTTGCCGCAGGCGAGCGCGGGGCCGACCTTCCAGGTCATGAGCAGCAGCGGCAGATTCCATGGGCAGATCACCGCGACCACACCGACCGGCGCACGCACCGCGTAATTGAGTGCGCCGCGTCCGTCGGGCGTCGCCATCTCGAAAAACTCGGTCGGCACGTTCTTCACCACATCGGCGAAGATCTTGAAATTGGCCGCGCCGCGCGGAATGTCGATATGGCGCGCGAGGCTCATCGGCTTGCCGGTGTCGGCACATTCGGCCTGCAAGAAATCGTCGAAGCGGCGGTCGATTTCGTTGGCGACCGCGCACAGCATGTCGACGCGCTGGGCCATGGTCATGCTGCCCCAAGGGCCGTGCAAGGCCGCGCGCGCGGCGCTGACCGCGGCATCGACTTCGGCGCGGCCGGCTTCGCTCACCATCGCGAGCACACGGTTGTCGAGCGGCGAGCGCTTTTCGAAGGTCTTGCCGCTCGCGGCCTGCACGAACTCGCCGCCGATGAAGTTGGGGATCGTTCTGATTACGCCTTGCGCACCGGAGGCGGCGCGCGCTTCTTTCACTGCTTCCTCAGGCATCTGCCTTCTCCAATCCGATTGCCGCGAGTCCGGCCCGCGCGCATTGCTCGTCTTCGCTTTCCGAGGCGCCCGAGACGCCGATGCCGCCGATCCAGTCGTCGCCGAAGTGGATCGGCAGACCGCCGCCGAACACCACCAGGCGCGGGCGCGCCGCAAAGCCCAGCTTCATGCCTTCGTCATGCCCGATGGCGCCCATCCAGGCCTTGGTCGGAAAGCCGAAGCTCGCCGCGGTGTAGGCCTTGTCGATCGCGATGTCGATCGAATGCAGGAATGCGCCGGGCATGCGCGCGAACGCCATCAGGTTCCCGCCTCGATCGACCACCGCGGCGTTGATGCGCCAGCCATGCGATTGCGCATGCCGCAGCGCAGCCGCGACGGCTTGCGACGCCGCCTCCCAGCCGATGCCGGGCGTGGCCGAAGCGATGACGGGGTGATCGCTCATGCTCAGCTGACCACCGCGAGGAAGGCTTCGTTGAGCTTGCGGTCGTGGTAGAACACGCCGGCACCGACCTCGTCCATCGTCCAGGTGATGGGCTGATGATCGGGGTAGGTCTGATAGCCGCCGCAGAAGGTCTCGAAGCGATTGCCCGACGGGTCGAAGGCATAGATGGTCGTGCCGCGCGTCACGCCATGGCGGGTCGGGCCCATGTCGATCGAGATGCGGTTCATCGACATCAGATCGGCCGCGCGCAGCACCTTCTCCCAGCTTTCGAGCAGGAACGAAACATGGTGCAGCTTGCCCGGCTCCGGATGACGCACGAAGGCGATGTCATGCGCCTTGTTCGAGGTCGACAACCAGATCGCGAGATCGGTCTTGCCGTCTTCGAGGACGATGTGCTCGACGAGATAAAAACCCAGCACGTCGACGAACAGCTTTTGCACCTTCTCGATGTCGGGACCGTAGAGCAGGCAATGATCCATGCGGATCGGCGCGATGCCGTTCTCGGCCGCCGGACACCAGGCTTCCGGGTTCACATAAGGCATGTTGTTGCCGACATCTTTTTTCTCGGCATACAACTCGATGAGGTGTCCGCTCGGAATTTCGAAGCGCACGCGCTCGCCGGTCTCAAGTTGCTCGCCCGCGGGCACGCGCTCGGTGTTGACGCCGTAGGCGCGCAAATCGGAATCGAGCTTGGCCAAGGCCGCCTTGTCGGCCACCTTGAACGCGAAATGATCGATGCCCGCGCGATCGGCCTGGCGCAGCACGACGCTGTGATGATCGCGCTCGTCCCAAGCCTTGAGATAGACGCGGCCTTGCTTGTCGCGCCCGGTCTCTTGCAGGCCCAAAACGTTCTTGTAGAAATGAATGCCTTCTTCGAGATCGAGCACCCGAATCTGCGCATGCCCCGGTCGCAAAACTCCACTCAACGCCATCTTTGTCTCCTTCTGTTGTGTCGCCTTCCGTTCCGGTCCGGCGCAGCCATCGGTGTCGCGCTTTTCCGGTCTTCTTGCCATCGCGCCGGTCAGTGCCGGCGCCATGAAAATCTCGAGACTTTTCGCGCGCACGAAGAAATTTAGTCGTGCGCGGGTCTCGCGTCTAATACCTTTCTTGTCGCTCGCGATACCGCATCGGTATAGACTCGGCAGCATTGCGTCCGAGCTTTCCTTCGCGAGTCTTGATCCCGTGGAATTCCGCCATTTGCGTTCCTTCCTGGTGCTGGCCGAAGAGGCGAATTTCAGCCGCGCCGCCGAGCGTCTGCACATGACGCAACCGCCGCTGACGCGGCAGATCCAGCAACTCGAAGAAGCCGTCGGCGCGCAATTGTTCGAGCGCACACCGCGCGGCGTTTCCTTGACGCAAGCCGGCCTCGCCTTCCTCGACGACGCGAAGAAACTGCAATTCCTGGCCGAGCAAGCCATCGTGCGCACGCAGCGCGCGAGCCGCGGCGAGCTCGGCAGTGTCGACATCGGCTTGTTCGGCTCGGCGGTGTTCAGCGTTCTGCCAACCCTGCTGCGTCCGTTTTGCGCCGAGCGGCCCGATGTGCGCATTGCACTGCACACCATGCCGAAGTGGGAACAGATCGAAGCCTTGCGCGACCGTCGGCTGACCATCGGCTTCAACCGTGTGTTTCCCGAGGTGCCCGATCTGATCGTCGAAACCGTGCTCAAAGAACGTCTGGTGCTCGCATTGCCGGCCGACCATCGCCTGGCGCAATCCAGCGCGATCGACATGCGCGACCTCGCGGGCGAGCCGATGATTCTTTACCCGGCGTCGTCGCGCCCCGGCTTCGTCGATACTGTGATCGGCTTGTGCCGCCATGCCGGGTTTGCACCCAAGGTGGCGATGGAAGCCGAAGATGTGGTCACGGGCGTGGCGCTGGTCTCCAACGGCTTTGGCGTTTGCGTGGTGCCCGCCTCGGCCGCGAGCCTCAAACTCGAGCGCGTCGTCTATCGTCCGGTCGATGCGCAAAGCGCTTACATCGAACTCGATTGCGCTTACCGGCGCGACGACAACTCGGCCTTGTTGCAGACCTTGATCGCGCATACGCGGCGCATGCAGGCGGTGCAATTCGCCGCCGGCATTGCGCTGCCCAGTGTTGCCTGAGCCGCGTCGTTCGCGTTCAACGGCGGCAGACATTCTTCTTCATCAGCCCGATCACGCTCAAGGCGAGATCGCTGCGCGGCTTGACGCGGCAGGCGAGCACACAGCCCTGCGCTTCTTCGTCTTCGCTGATGTGCTCGCGGCTCATCACGCGCTTGTCGTAATCGCCCGAGAGCACTTGGATTTTGCAGATGCCGCAGCCGCCGCCGCGCCGGTCCGAAGACGACGACAGCCATGACCAGGCCCCCGAGGAGCAGGACGCCGAGTGCGCTGGTGGCCGGCGCCATCGGTTTGGGCATGGCGGTCAGCATGGGCCTCATGGGCATCGCCGCCGTCGCCGCTCGCGCGGCCGCCAGCCGGTGGTTCGAACGGGAGGGCCGGCCCCTATGGGGCACGATCCTCGAGATCGCGGGCGCGCTCGCTGTCACCGCGCTCGGCCTGTTCCTGCTGGCGGGGACTCTGCTCGCCTAG
>CAXBRX010000250.1:0-5477 GCA_963977835.1 uncultured Derxia sp. | reverse complement strand
GCGCCGGCGTTTCACGCGCGACCGTGTTCTTGGAATGCGCAGCCGAAGTGTTGTGCGTGGCTGTCTTGGCAGGCGCGGCGGCCGCCGGTGTTGGTTCAGGCGCTGGCACCGCAGTGGGTGCGGCCGTATCGGTCGTGGCGGCGGGCGGCACGGCCGCCAGCGTGTTGGCCGGCGCATTGGCTGCATCGGCATTGGAATGCGTGCGTGCGGTCATTGCCCAGATGCCGACCGCGCTGGCGGCGATCACCGACACTGCGGCGACCTTGAGCAAGGGATGCATGGGCGGGCGCGGCGCGACGGCGCCGGCGCTGGTAGTCGATTCTGTCGATTGCATGAACGGCCTCCTTCAAGACACTCGGTGAGCTTAACCAGCTCAATGAGCGAAGACCGTCAGGCGCCGACCTGCGCCGCGTAAGAAATGTGTCGAGGTATGCCGAATCAGGCGGCCGGCGTACCGGCTGCACCGTGTTCGTGCGCGTCGCCGCAAGCGGTGCCGCAGGAAGTCATGGGTGCGGAGTCGAGCAAAGCCCGGGCTTCGTCGCTCAAACTGCCGGTGAAGGCTTCGGTCGTGGTATCGAAACCGACCGCGCCGACATGGTAGGCCAGCGCAGCATCCATGGTCTCGGCATGGTTGGCGAACCAGGGGCCGAGTTCCGTGACGAGCCGGTGTCCGATCTCGAAATCGCCTTCGCCGACGCGGCGCCGCACCTCGCGCATGATTTCGAGCACATTGGCATGTTCGCTCGTATGGCAATTCACGGGCGCGAAGTTGGTGCGCTTCATCCAGCGGTCTTCCTGGGCGAAATGCGCTTCGGTATGGGCGATGAATCCATCGAGCCCGGCGGCGAATGCGTCGTCCGCGGCTTCGTCGAGCGCGTTGAGCAAGTCGACGTACTCACGATGTGTTTGATCCATCCGCGCGTTGTCCAGGACGAACGCGTCTACCCATTGCATGACGGCCATTGCGATTTCCTTCTCGAAGCGGCGAATTTAGCCGACCGCGACGCGCCCGGATTGATCCAAGGCAAGCCCTGGGTCAAGACCCCACACCGTCTTGGGACATGCGTTCCAGAACCAGGCCCACCGCCATGAGCCCCAGACTCGCCGTCATGTGCATGGCCGAGCCGTAGCCGGCGCAGGCCAACGCGGCGCCGGGGGCGCAGGTGGTCGGTGCCGGGGCCGGCGCTTCGTCGATGTAGACGCAATCGACGCGCAGGCGTTTGGGCTTGCCTTTGGCCACCCCGGCCGGGAATCCGTAGTCTTTGCGCAAACGCGCTCGGACCTTGGCGAGCAAGGGGTCGTTGCGCACCAAGGCCAGGTCGTCGCGGCGCAAACGTGTCGCGTCGCGCTTGCCGCCCGCGCCGCCACAGACCACCAGCGGCAGACTTTGGCGCACGCAATGCGCGATCAAGGCGGTCTTGGCCTTCACATCGTCGATGCAATCGATGACCGCGTCGGCGCCTTCGAGCAGGCGTGCGCAATTGTCGGCATCGAGAAAAGTGTCGACCGCCTCGACCCGGCACGCGGGCGCAATGAGGCCGATGCGTGCAGCCATCGCCTCGACCTTGGCGCGGCCGAGCTCGGGCTCGATCGCATGCACCTGGCGATTGATGTTCGATTCGGCAATCACATCGAGGTCGATCAGACGCAACGCGCCGACCCCGGAGCGCGCCAAGGCTTCGGCCACCCATGAGCCCACCCCGCCGATGCCCACAACGACGACGCGTGATTGAGTGAGCCGGCTGGCGGCATCCTCGCCATACAAGCGCGCAATGCCGCCGAAGCGGCGCGCATCGGCAGCCGGCGCAGCAGTGGGCGCTTGCCCGGAAGCGCACGGCTGGCCGCAGGCCGCGTCAACGCCTTCGGCTGCCCTTGCGTTCGAGAGACTGACCGGTGCGCCGGAAACGTCTTGCGGAGAATTCGAATCGATCATGCGTCCGATGCTAGCACCCGTCTTCGACCGCGCATTGCGCCGCGCTTGAGTTGGGCGCCGCACCGCCGAAAAGCCTAGCAACGAGACCATGATGAACGCCCTGCCGCACCCCACCCCGCCCGTCTTTGCCGGCATGCTCGAACAAGCGATGCCCTTGTGGACCGACGCGCAATTGGCCGCCAGCCGGGCGCGCGCCTTGGCGCATTGGGATCGCAACACCGACCTCTGGGTGTTCGCCTACGGCTCCTTGATCTGGAAGCCCGAGTTGCGGTTTGCCGAAGCGCGCAATGCGAAGATCTTCGGCTACCACCGCAGCCTGTGCTTGTGGAGCACCGTCAACCGCGGCACGCCCGCGGCGCCCGGACTGGTACTCGCGCTCGATACCGGCGGCTGTTGCCAGGGCGTGGGCTTGCGCGTGCGCGCCGCCGATGTCGAAGCCGAATTCGCCTTGCTCTGGAAGCGCGAAATGATGCGCGGCTCCTACCGCCCGCTATGGCTCAAGGCGCATACCGACAGCGGCAGCGTGCGCGCACTCGCGTTCGTTATGAACCGTCATCTTCCGACCTATGCCGGGCGCTTGCCCGACGAGCGCGTCGTCGATGTGCTCATGCATGCGCACGGGCGTTGCGGATCGAGCGCAGACTATGTCTGCAATACGGTGGCCGCGCTCGCAGCACGTGGTCTGGTCGATGAACGCCTGACGCGTTATCGCGACCTGCTCGCGCAGCGCAGCGTGCCAAGCTACGGGTAAACACGCGCCTGTTGGTGGTAGTCAGACGCGCGCAGGCTCCGTATCGTTGCGTCGGCCCGGCCCACGAGGTCGCGCCGGCTTCATGACAACGACATCATCTCTTGGAGACTTCCACATGCGTGCACGCCATCGCTTTGCCGCAATTGCCGCTGCCGTCTTCGCGCTCGCCGCGTGCGGCGACCCGGCCTCGGATTTCAACAGTGCGCCTTCTTTCGCCACCAATCTATCGACTGCCAGCTACGACGGCAGCAGCGACGATCTGCTGACCGCCGGGCTCGGGTGGGACGGCCTGGCCGCAGCCACCGCGCCCGCGACCTCGGCCACACCAACCAAGGCGGAGCTGCGCAAGCTCGCGATCTGGACCAATTACCGTGCGCTCGTGGACATGACCTCGGCCGGCGGCTACGGACGCTTGTTCGGCCCGAATGTCTCGTTGACCGGCACGGTCGATACCACCGCCGGCGCCGGCAAAATCGCCGGCACCGAATATCTGGCCTATGACGACGACGGCACCCATCGGCGCAATGTGACGATGCTGGTCCAGGTGCCCAACAGTTTCGATGCGAACAACCCTTGCATCGTGACGGCCGCGTCTTCCGGCTCGCGCGGCGTGTACGGCGCGGTTTCCGCGGCTGGCGAATGGGGCCTCAAGCGCGGCTGCGCGGTCGCCTATACCGACAAGGGCAGTGGCAACGGTGCACATGAAATCGACAGCGATACCGTCACCCTGATCGACGGTCTGACCAGCACCGCCAACAGTGCGGGCAATCTCAGCCATTTCACCGCGCAGCCGGGCAGCGGCACCACGCTCGCCTCGTACAAGGCAGCCTGGCCGTATCGCTATGCCTTCAAGCATGCGCACTCGCAACAGAACCCCGAAAGCACCTGGGGTCAGGCCACGCTGCATGCGATCTCGTTTGCGTACTACGCGATCAACGACAAATTCGGCGAGCTCAAGGACGGCAAGCGCCTGAACAGTTTCAAGCCCAGCAACACCATCGTGATCGCGGCCTCGGTGTCCAATGGAGGCGGCGCCGCGCTCGCGGCGGCCGAGCAAGACACCGACAACCTGATCGATGCCGTGGTGGTCGGCGAACCGCAAGTCAATCCGCAATCGTCGGCATCGCTCGTCATCAAACGCGGCGGCACGGCGGTCGCGGCCTTCGGCAAGCCCTTGTTCGATTACACGACGCTCGCCTATTTGCTGCAGCCTTGCGCAGCCTATGCGACCGCTGCGGCGGGCTCGCCCTTCCAATCGAGCGTGACCAACACGCTGAGCCAGCCGTTTGCGACCAACCGTTGTGCGGAACTGGCCAGCGCCGGTCTGATCTCGGGCACCTCGTTCCAGGCTCAGGCCGACGACGCGCTCGCCAAGCTGCATGCCGCCGGCTGGGAAGCCGAATCGGATTTGTTGCATGCCTCGATGTTCGCCTTTGCCACCCCGGCGATCGCGGTGACTTATGCCAATGCGTATGCGAAGGCGAGCGTGACCGACAACCTCTGTGGCTACAGCTTCGCGACCACGAATGCGACCACGGGTGTGCCGGAGGCTGCGGCCACTTCGCCGATGGCGAAAATATTCGGCAACGGCAATGGCATTCCGCCCATCAGCGGGGTAGTCGATCTGGTCTACAACAACGCGAGCGGCGGACCGGTGCGCCATAGCCTGGCCAACAACGACTTCGCCTATACCGGCGCGAGCTGCCTGCGCGATCTGTACGCGAACAACGCCACCGTGGCCGCCAGCGTCGCGGCGATCAAGGTCAGCGGCAATCTCAAGCACAAGCCCGCGATCATCGTGCATGGCCGCAGCGATGCGCTGGTCCCGGTCAACAACAGCTCGC
The DNA here is from genome assembly GCA_963977835.1 of uncultured Derxia sp. Lineage (GTDB taxonomy): Bacteria > Pseudomonadota > Gammaproteobacteria > Burkholderiales > Burkholderiaceae_E > CAXBRX01. Next base: position 949 of record CAXBRX010000250.1, on the reverse strand, counting down.
GCACCTACTTCGGCCTCAACCGCATCGCCGAAGGCAGCCAGTCGAAACTGTCGTACATCGAGGTGACGAACGCCCAGCACTTCGACGCCTTCGTCGCCTTCGCCGGTTTCAATGACAAGTTCATCCCCATGCACTATTACAACGTGCAGGCCTTGAACATGATGTGGAACCATCTGAAGAACGGTGCAGCCTTGCCGGCTTCGCAAGTGGTGCGGACCACGCCGCGCGGCACCGGCGCCCCCGACATCACGACGGCGAATCTGCCCGCCATTGCCACAACCCCGAGCGCTGGCGATGCGATCACCTTCACCTCGAACACGGTGAACATCCCCAACTAAGGGGCGGGCTCAAAGGATGACGGGGCGGTCAGGGACTTCGTTCTCGCGCACGCCTTGTGCCGGAAGCACTTCGGCCAGGGCGTCATGCACCAGGGCGATGCCTTGCAGCGCCCCGTCACGCCAGCGCCGGGCGCGAAACTCGGCTTCCATCGTCTTGCAAATCTGTTCCCAGCGCGCCGCGCCGACACGATGCGCGACGCCGCGATCGGCAACGATCTCGACATCGCGGTCGGCGAGGTTCAGGTAGATCAGCACGCCCGAGTTGTGCTCGGTATCCCAGACGCCGAGCTTGCCGAAGGCCATCACCGCGCGTTGGCGCGTGGGCGCGTTGCGACGCAGATAACTCCACGGCATGGCGGCCTCGACCGCGAAGCGGATCTCGCCCAGATGGCGCGCCTCGCCTGCATGAATGGCCGCGCCGATCGCTTGCATCACCTCGGGTGTGAAAGCGCGCTGCGCGGCATGCGGCAGCATGAACAAATGACGCAGGCTGCGACCGAGTTTCATGCGCGCTGCCCCTCGTGTTGATGAGTCGGTTTCATGCGCATCGCCTCAGTCCCATGAGCCCGAAGCGCCGCCGCCGCTGAAGTCGCCGCCGCCACCCGAGCCCC
>CAXBRX010000249.1:0-5484 GCA_963977835.1 uncultured Derxia sp. | reverse complement strand
CGGCTCGGAAAAACTCGCCGAACGTCTGGGCTTGGGCGCGGCCTTGCGCGAGAACAGTCTGGCCGGTCTGGCCGGGTCGGTCGCCTTCGCGCTGGTGCTCCTGCCCACGCTCACCGCGGCGTTGCAGGCCCTGGGTCTCGAAGCCGTTGCCAAGCCGGTCGGGCATTTGCTCGACAGCGTGGTCGATCTGATCCCCAAGCTGGTGTCGGCCGCCATCATCGTCGCCATCGGCGCGGTACTGGGCCGCATGCTGGCCGGGATGGTCACTGCATTGCTCGTGGGCGCGGGCTTCAATCGTTTGCCTGGGCGGCTCGGGTTGGCGGAGCCATTCCGGGTCGGCGGGCGCGACGCCTCTGAATTGGTCGGCAGCGTGATCATGGCGGCAGCCGTGCTGCTCGCCGTCACCCAGGCCTGCGAGGTGCTCGGCTTCGCGGTGCTGACCGAAGCCGTCGCGGTGCTCGGCGCGGTGCTCGCCAAGCTGCTGGTGGCGGTGGTCGTGTTCGGCGTCGGGCTGTGGCTGGCCACCATCGCCGCGCGCGCGATCGCGGCCAGTTCGGTCGCCAATGCCGGCGTGCTCGCCAACCTCGCCCGCGGCGCCATTCTGTTCTTCACCGCCGCGCTCGCCTTGCGCCAGACCGGGCTGCCGGGCGACATCATCACCATCACCTTCGGTTCGGTGATCGGCGCGGTGGCACTGGCGGTCGCGATCGCGGCCGGCGTCGGCGGACGGCATGTGGCGGGTCGCCTGCTCGAAAGCGCGGTCGCGTCGTTCCAGCGCAAGAAGGATGACGACCAGGGCGGCGCGAACTGAGCGCGGCCAACATCATGGGCTTGTTCTCTTCGTTGGCCGCAGGTGTGCGGCGCCAATTCAATGCGCGGTCCTTGACCGTGCAGACCGCGGTGGCCGGCGCTTGCGCAGCCGCGCTCGCGGGTGGGCTGGCCTGGCGCTGGAGCGCCATTGCAACGAGTGCTGCAGTCGCTGGCGCGTTGCTGGCCACGCTGCCCGCGGTCTGGCTCGCGTGGCGTGCCGATCAGGCCGCCCGCGCGGTGGCTGCTGCTGCGCGCGCAGTGCGACGTGACGAAGCGGGCGACGAACCCGACATTCCTCTGGTCGATACCAGCGCCGAATTGCAGCAAATGGCGCTCGATGTGCGCCGCATGGTCGATGCCGCACGGCGGCGCAAGCGCGAACTCGAAGCGTTGAACGCCGCGCTCACGCGCCGGCTCGAAGCGCGCACCCATGAGTTGTCGACCTTGCAGGATTTGTCGATCGGACTCGCGACGACATCGGATTTGTTCGAGCTCGTCGATGAAGCCCTCGGCGCGCTCGAGCAGACGATGGATTACGCGAGCGCCTCGTTGTGGTCGCGCAATGCGCGCGAGGCCGGCGCCCAGGTGGTGCTGCTCGGTTACCGGGTCGGCGAAGGCGCCGACGCGCGCGGCACCGAAGACCTGACCGGCATGCGTTTGTCGCGCGCCAATCTGCAGCATTACGAACAGATCGAACGCGAGCGCGAGCCCATCATCGAGAACAACGCACGCCAAAGCCTGTTGTCGTGGTTGTGGGAGAAGGTCATCGACGATGCGCGTTCATCGGCGTTGTACCGCGCGAGCCGCTCATGGATGGCGGTACCGCTCAAGTTCCGCGACGAGGTGCTGGGCGTGATGCGCGTCGATCATGAAACGCCCGAATATTTCGATCCCGAGCACGCGCGCCTGTTGCTCGCGGTCAGCAGCCAGACGGCGCTGGCGATGCGGCATTCGCAATTGCTCGCCCAGGAGCGCGATGTGGCGGTGATGGCCGAGCGCAACCGCATCGCGCGCGATCTGCACGACGCGGTTTCGCAAACCTTGTTCGCGGCCAATGTGCTCGCGGGCACCCTGGCCGGCACGCTCGAACGCGAACCGCCGCCCGAGCGGCAAGGCGTGCTCGACCAGGTGCGCGCGCTCGAACGCCTGAGCCGCGGCGCGTTGGCCGAGATGCGGCTGCTGATGCTCGAATTGCGGCCCGACGCGATGCAGGCGATGTCGGTCGCAGATCTGTTGCAACAGGCGATCGAGGCGGTCGGTTGCCGCGGCGAGGTGACGATCGCGCAAGCACTGGCGCGCGAGGATGCGCTTGCGCCCGGGCAGCGTGTGCATCTGTACCGCATCGCGCAGGAAGCGCTGGCGAACATCGCGCGCCATAGCGGCGCCGAGCATGTCGAAATCGAATGGACGACGGGGCCCGGTGCGCGCGCGACGCTGCGCATTGCCGATGACGGCGCCGGCTTCGATCCCGATCTGCCTTGTCCCGGGCATTTCGGCCTGAGCAACATGCGCAGCCGCGCGCAGGAGATCGGCGCGGTCTTGACCATCATGAGCGCTCCCGGACAAGGCACGCAATTGCGCGTCGAGCTCGGGGCGGAAACCGAAAACAGAACCAGCGATGAGCACTGAACCGATCCGCGTTTTCGTCGTCGACGATCATCCGATGATCCGCATGGGGCTGGCGGCGATGATCGATGCCCAGCCCGATCTCCAACGCGTCGGCGAGGCTGGCAGCGGCGCCGAGGCGCTGCGTCTGGCGCCGGCCTTGGCCCCCGACGTGGTGCTGATGGATCTGATCATGCCGCAGATGGACGGCATCGCGGCCACCGCTGCGCTGCGCCGCGTGTTGCCGCAGACCCGGTTCGTCATCCTCACCAGCATGGTCGATCCGGGCGAGGTTGAGCGCGCCACTGCGGCGGGCGCCACGGGCTATGTGCTCAAGAACGCTTCGGCGGCGGAGTTGGTCTCGGTGATCCGTGCCGCGCACGCCGGGCGCCGTTCGTTCGCACCCGAGGTGACCGATGCCTTGATCGCGAACCGGCAACCCATCGTGCTCGGTGCCGACCTGACCCAGCGCGAGCGTGAATTGCTCGTCTTGATGGCGCGTGGGCTCAACAACCAGGAAATCTCCGATCAACTCGCGATCGCGGTGCCGACCGTCAAGTTCCACATCACGAACATCCTCGGCAAGCTGCAAGCGGCCAACCGCACCGAAGCGGTCCTGACCGCACTCAAGCACAAACTCGTCCCCGCGCCCTGAGCGCACGCGCCGCGGCGCGCGGCGAGCCCCGACCTTGGTATGGGTCGCGGGCCCGACCGCCGATGCGTGTGCGCCGCGGGGCTGCCTCCTACGATGCCATCGAGCGTCGCCGTACATGAGCGGCGCCGGACATCGACACGGAGGTCACATGAATCGCTACAGCGCCGAATTCATCGGCACATTCTGGTTGGTGCTCGGGGGCTGCGGCAGCGCGGTGCTGGCGGCGGCGTTTCCGGGCGTGGGCATCGGCCTGCTCGGCGTTTCGCTCGCTTTCGGCTTGAGTGTGCTGACCATGGCCTACGCCATCGGCCACATCAGCGGCTGCCATCTGAATCCGGCGGTGACGCTGGGCCTGTGGGTGGGCGGCCGTTTTCCTGGGCGCGAAGTGCTGCCTTACGCGGCGTCGCAAGTGCTGGGTGCGATCGCCGCAGCGGCAGTGCTGTACCTGGTCGCGAGTGGCAAGGCCGGCTTCGACCCCGCCGCCGGATTCGCGGCCAACGGCTATGGCGCGCATTCGCCTGGCGGCTATTCGTTCCTGGCGGCTTTGACCATCGAAATCGTGATGAGCGCGATCTTCCTGCTGATCATCCTCGGAGCGACCGACGAATTGGCGCCGCGCGGCCTCGCGCCGCTTGCGATCGGCCTCGCGCTCACGTTGATTCATCTGGTCAGCATCCCGGTCACCAACACCTCGGTCAATCCGGCGCGCAGCACCGGTGTCGCGTTGTTCGCAGGCGGCTGGGCGCTCGAACAATTGTGGCTGTTCTGGGTCGCGCCGCTGGCAGGTGCAGTGCTCGGCGCGCTCGGTTATCGGTTCATCGGCAGCAACGACGATTGAAGCCCCAAGCATCGTTCATCAATTCGGGAGACATCATGCATCTGATCGCCATCGTCATCATCGGCTTCCTGGCCGGGTTGCTTGCGCGCGTGATCACGCCGGGGGCCGGGCCGCATGGGTTCTGGCTCACCAGCGCGCTCGGCATCGGCGGGTCGCTTGCGGCCACTTACCTCGGCCATCTGCTCGGCTGGTACGAACCCGGTCAGTCGGCGGGATTCATCGGCGCGGTGGTCGGTGCCGCTGTGTTGTTGCTCATCTATCACCTCGTCCGCAAGAACTGAGCGGGCGCGCGCTGCGCACCGCATCGATCTCTGGGAGTTCCGCATGAATCTGAATCTCGGTGGCCTGCTGCAACAATTTCTGGGCGGCAATCAGGCGCCCGATGCCGTCGACCATTTCGAGCGCGTCGCGCAAGGCACCACGCCCGATGTGCTGAGCCAGGGCCTGACTGCGATGTTCAATTCCGACCAGACGCCGGCCTTCGGGCAGATGGCGGCGCAATTGTTCGGCCAGGCCAATCCGGAACAGCAGGCGGGCATGCTCAATCAATTGCTGATCGGAGCCGGACCGGCGCTGGGTTCGTTGCTCGGTTCGGAGCAGGGCGCGGGTTTGGGCGGTGTGTTGTCGCAATTCATCCAGCGCGGTGGTGGCGAAGGCGCCTTGAGCCCCGAGCAGGCGGCGCAACTCACGCCCGTGCAAGTGCAGGCGATTGCGGAGCATGCGGAGGTACACAGCCCCGGCATCATCGAGGCCATGAGCCGTTTCTATGCCCAGCATCCTGGTCTGGTAAAGACCTTGGGCAGTGCGGCTTTGACGATCGCGCTGGCCAAGATCGCCGAACGCGCGCGCGCCTGAGCGTGCGCTCGGTCTTGAACCTCTTTCGAAAGGCATGCCATGAGCTTCGCTTCCGAATTCAAGGAGTTTGCGGTCAAGGGCAGTGTGATCGATTTGGCGATCGGCGTTATCATCGGCGGTGCTTTTGGCAAGATCGTCGATTCGATGGTCAAAGATCTGATCATGCCGCTGGTGGGCAAATTCACCGGTGGCCTCGATTTCTCGAACTACTTCATTCGCCTGGCCGATGTGCCGGCGTCCTACACCGGCCCGCAGACCTACGAGGCGCTGACCAAGGCCGGCGTGCCGCTGTTCGCTTACGGCAATTTCATCACCGTGGCCGTCAATTTCGCGATCCTCGCCTTCGTCATCTTCCTGATGGTGCGGCAAATCAATCGCCTCAAGAAGCTGACCCCGCCGCCCGCTCCTGCGCCTACGCCTGAAGACGTCGTGCTGTTGCGCGAGATCCGCGACGCGCTTGCCAAGCAATGACCGTTTCAACGTTGCACCTCCTCAGTCAAATCAAAGGAACACCATGAACATCTCGCTGAAACTTTCCGTCCTGATCGCCGCCGTTGCGGTGGTGGCCGGTTGCGGTACCACCGCCCCTGCCGGTTCGCGTGTTGGCTACACGCAAAGCCCGAATGCCGCGGTCGTCAAGGATCCGTTCGGCCTGTGCTGGCGCACCGGCTATTGGACCCCGGCCGACGCGACCGAAGAATGCGATCCCGCGCTCGTGCCC
>CAXBRX010000248.1:0-5486 GCA_963977835.1 uncultured Derxia sp. | reverse complement strand
TGCCTGAAAACTGGACCACGACCTACAACCATTGGATGAACAACATCCAGGACTGGTGCATCTCGCGCCAACTCTGGTGGGGCCATCAGATTCCGGCCTGGTACGACGAAGACGGCAATGTCATCGTCGCGCGCAGCGAAGCCGAGGCAAAGGCCAAGGCACCGGGCAAGACGCTCACGCGCGACCCCGATGTGCTCGACACTTGGTTCAGCTCGGCCCTGGTCTGCCACAGCACGCTGGGCTGGCCCGAACAAACGCCCGAACTCAAGCATTTCCTGCCGTCGAGTGTGCTCGTCACCGGCTACGAAATCATCTTCTTCTGGGTGGCGCGCATGATCCTCATGACCATGCACTTCACCGGCAAAGTGCCTTTCGAGACCGTGTACATCCACGGCATGGTGCGCGATGCCGAAGGCAAGAAGATGAGCAAGTCCGAGGGCAACACCATCGACCCGGTGGACTTGATTCAAGGTATCGACCTGGACGCGCTGGTGAAAAAAAGCACCACCGGTCTGCGCCGCCCGCAGGACGCGCCCAAGATCGAAAAACGCGTCAAGAAGCAGTACCCCGACGGCATGCCGGCCTACGGCGCCGATGCGCTGCGCTTCACGATGGCGAGCTATGCCACGCTCGGCCGCAACGTCAATTTCGACACCAAGCGTTGCGAGGGTTATCGCAACTTCTGCAACAAGCTCTGGAACGCGACGCGCTTCGTGCTGATGCAGGTGGAAAAAGACGGCGTGGCGCTGTCCGACACCGAGCGCGGCGTTGCGGCCGCGCTGAGCGACACCGATCGCGCCGCGCTCGATTTCTCGCCGGCCGACCGCTGGATCGTCTCGCTCCTGCAGCGCGTGGAAGCCGAAGTGGCGCAAGGCTTCGCCGATTACCGGCTCGACAATGTCGCGAACACGCTCTATCAGTTCGTCTGGGACGAGTATTGCGACTGGTACCTCGAACTCGCCAAGGTGCAGATTCAGACCGGCAGCGCCGCGCAACAACGCGCCACGCGCCGCACCTTGTTGCGTGTGCTCGAAACCGTGCTGCGCCTGGCCCATCCGGTGATCCCGTTCATCACCGAAGAGCTTTGGCAAAAGGTCGCGCCGCTCGCAGGCAAAACGCTCGGCGCCGACGCGACGCTGATGCGCGAGCCCTACCCGCAATCGCAACCGGAAAAGATCGACGCACCGTCCGAAGCCTGGGTTGCCGGCCTCAAGGCGCACATCGATGCCTGCCGCGCCTTGCGTGGCGAGATGAATCTGTCGCCGGCCGAGCGGGTGCCGCTCATCGCCACCGGCGCGCGCGATACGCTCACGGCCTATGCGCCGTATCTGCAAGCGCTGGCCAAGCTCAGCGGCGTAGAGATCGTCGATGCCCTGCCCGCCGACGCGACCGCGCCGGTGCAGATCGTCGAAGGCAATCGCTTGATGCTGCACATCGAGATCGATGTCGCGGCCGAGAAAGAACGCCTGGCGAAGGAAATCGCGCGCCTCGAAGGCGAGATCGCGAAATGCGAAGCCAAGCTCGGCAATGCGAGCTTCGTCGATCGCGCGCCGGCTGCCGTGGTGGCGCAGGAGCGCGAACGCCAAACGAAGTTCAGCGAGACCTTGAGCAAGGTGCGCGAACAGCGCGCCAAGCTCGGCTGAACGTGCGCGCACGCGCGGCTGCGACGAAGCACGGCACCGACCACCGGGAGCAGGCATGCGTCAGCGCAATTGGCTGATCTACGAAGACAGCCTGCAAGACCCGGCCGTGCGCATCGTCTTCGACCATGCACTGGCCCTCGTGCAGGAAGGCGGTGCGCGCCCGCGCGGACTGAACGGAGACTACCCGCTCGGGTTCGTCATCGACGGGAAAAAGCTCCTCGGCGTGTCGGTGCTCGAATACGCACTCGAACGCATGCCGATCGCGGAGTTCAATGCCGAAGCGGCGCAGGCCTTCGCAGAACAGATGCGGGCTGCGCTCGGCTGGGACGAGATCGATTTCACGCTGCACACCTGGATCGAGAAGCAGCTCTGCACGCCGTATTTCGAGAATCAAGGCAGCGATTGGAACAAGGTCTGGGTGCGCAAACCGCAGACTGATCCCAAGGCCGTGCCCGATGCGGTGTTCCGCTTCGCGTGTTACGTCGCCCTTTGCGATCTGAAATTCGGCCCGAGCTATGCCTCGGTGAAAGCGAACGAGATCTTCGATTGGGTCACCCAACTCGGCTCCGATCTGCCGGCCCGGCTAAAAAAGCACGGCACCGGCGAATTGCCGGCGGAATTGGCCGAGTACCGCGCACCGGGCCTGACCGCCACGGCGAACGATGCGCTGGCCGTGATCCGCATCACCCTCACGCAAGAACAGGAGCAGGTTTACGGGCAGGCGCTCGATTACCTGGTCCGCTTGCTGACGACGACCAGTTTTCCGCGCTCGTACGCGCTCGAGTTTCGCGGCCCCACCAAGACCTATCTGCCGATCAAGGGTCTGCCCAAGAAGGGCGTGCACCAATTATTTGCCTGCGCTGCGGCCTACCCGGCTTTGCACGCATCGATCGCCGCCTATGCACGCGCCGCCATGCGCGAGTTCTGCTGGTATCAAAACCTCGACGACGAAGATTGCGCGATGCCCGGCAGCTTCGCGGTGTTCGCCATCGCCCTCGCCGACGAAAGCCATGCGGCCCTGACGCTCGAATACCTGCGCACGGTCGACGGTGAACATCAATCGATGCACGGGCGGTTCGTCGAAGCCTACGTCGAGGCGCACGGGTTCACCGCCACCGCGTTGGCCTATCTGATCGCCTGTGCGGGCAATCTGCAAGAGCTGCCGCATCGCAAGCACTATGCCGCCCTCATGGCGAACCAGGCGAGTCTCGAATGCCTGTTGCAGGCCCGCACAAGGGCACAGCACGACGCGCCCTCCGCGATTGCGGCTCTGCGCGCCAGCCTCGCCGGCGATGCCGCAGACGAAGCTGCGTTTCGCGCGGTGCGCGAGGTGATCTGGGGGGATGCGGCTGGGCGCGACCAGGGGCGGCGCATCATCGCCGCTGCGCCGCAGGCGTTGCGGCCCTTGTACGAGCAGATCTTCGCCGATACGGCTTCGGCCGGCACCGACGCGGCGCATTGAGCGCTCGCGTGTCGGCGCTCAGACCAGCATCGCCGCGCTGAGCAAGGCACCCAGCAGGACTTGCGCCTGCGCGGTGCGCGCAAGCTGACGGTTCATTTGCGCGCCGGGCGGCAGTTTTGCAAAGCCGAGGGCGAGCACCACGCACCAGGCCAAAGCCGGCAAGCTCGCCAACAGGACGATCGCGGCGCCGAGTTGCCAGGCCAGCCAGGCGACGAGCGCAAACGGCGCCAGCATCAAGACCGCATACAGCCCGCGCGAACGCGCGAGGCCGAGCGCACCGGCCAGCGTGCGCCGGCCCGCAAGCCGGTCGGCTTCAAGATCGCGCACATTGTTGACGAGCAGTACCGCGGCCGCTTGCAGACCAAGCGCCAGCCCTAGCACCACCGCGCTTGGCGCCCAGGCGCCGCTTTGCAGGTAATGGCTGCCCGCCGCTGCGGCCACGCCGAAAAAGGCCAGCACGAAGACCTCGCCGAACGCGGTATGCGACAAGGGCCGCGGCCCGCCCGAATACGCCCAGCCGGCGGCCAGCGAAGCGAGCCCGATCGCGAGAATGGGCCAGCCCCCCGCCCAGACCAGAAAAATGCCACCCGCGAAAGCGAGTGCGAAGGCGATCGATGCGGCGCGCTTCACCTGCGCCGGGGTGGCCAGGCCCGCAGCCGTCACGCGCATCGGGCCGACGCGCGCCGGGCCGTCGTTGCCGCGCAGGAAATCGTGGGCGTCGTTGTAAAGGTTGGTGCCGGCCTGGATGGCGAGCGCACAGAACAACGCGACCAGCAGCGTCGCCCAGACCAGGGGCGCGCCTTCCTTCCAGGCCAGGGCGCTGCCGGCGAGCACCGGCATGGCCGACAAGCTCAGGGTGCGCGGACGGATCGCGAGCCACCATAACGCGAGCCGTGAGGGGCGCCCGTTGGCGGACAAACGCGTTGCATCGGCCGTGCGCGTCTCGCCGGTCGGACTCATGCAGACTCCTCGAAAGTAACGCTTGAATAACGCTCGCAATGCAATGCTGCGCCCCCGGATCAAACCAGCTTCGCGCGTCCGGCGCAAATGCGCTCGCCGTCCTGCGAATGCGTCATCCCCAATCCGTCAGCGCGTCGCTACACTGCAATTCAATCGGCCGCACCGCCCCCGCCCAAAGGAGGAAGCATGTCTCGCTCTCGTCGTCCGCTCATCATGATGTTCGCCGCCCTGGCCGCGGCATGGTCTTGCGCGCCAGCCCTGGCCCAGCAAAAGGAAATCGGCGACCAATGGGAAGTCGCGACCGAAATGTCGATGCCCGGCATGAGCATGCCCGGCATGACCCAGAAAGTCTGCGTCGCGCGCGGCAACGATCCGATCGTCGCCGGTGGCGACGGTGGCAAGGAGCAATGCGAAACCTATGACGTCAAGCACAGCGCCAGCACGGTGAGCTGGAAAATGCGCTGCACCAATCCTGTCAGCACCGGTACCGGCCAGATGACTTACAAAGGCCGCGACAGTTATTCGGGCTTGATGACCATGGAGTCCGAAGGCCATTCGATGCAGATGAAGCTCACCGGGCGGCGCCTGGGCGAATGCGATGCGGGTGAAATCAAACGGCAAGTCGCTGCGGTCCAGAAACAAGCCGACGACGCGCAACGCCTGAGCAAGGAACAGATGGCCAAGTATTGCGCCGACAGCCTCAAGGACATGCGGCCCGAAGCCTTCTCGACTGGAAACAACGGCATGTGTACACCGGTGCAGAAGAAGGAGTTCTGCACCAAGTTCCAGACCACCGCCGGCCTCGCGCTGGTGGCGCGCCAACCCGGCGTTCCCGGCAAATCGCCGCTGGATGAAGCGGGCCGGGTCTGCGCGGTGGATGCGCAAGCCATGCGCGGCCGCATGTGCAAAACGGCCGAAGCCAATGAATCGCTCGACTTCCTCGCGGATGCCTGCGTCGAAACCGGCTTCGGCGCCAAGATCGCCGCGCGCGAATGCGCAGGCCATACCTACACCTCGCCGGTGGCGGCCAAGTACCGCAAATTCTGCTCGGCCTATGGCAGCCACGGCGCAATGCAAGCCCAGGATGACGCGAAGCCCGCGACCGCGACGCCCAGCGCCACGCCGAGCAGCAAGAGCGTGACCGACGACGCCGTCAGCAAGGGCAAGGAATTGCTCAAGGGGTTGTTCCACTGAACGGCCGCGCACTGTTTCGCGCCCTTGTCGGCGCCCTGCTCTGCATCGCAAGCGCCGCAGCACCGGGCACGGAGGCGGCGCCCGCAGCGGCGCCGGTCGATCGGTTTCCGGGCGTCGGCGAGGGGTATGTGGTCGCCGTCGATGGCGTGGTGCGTTGGGCTGGTCATGCCGACACTGCGCATCAGCCAGCCTCGCTCGCCAAGGTCCTGACCGCCCTGGAGCTGCTC
>CAXBRX010000247.1:0-5508 GCA_963977835.1 uncultured Derxia sp. | reverse complement strand
ACGACGTCGCGGGCGTGACAGCGGCCGCGGCGAGCCCGGCGCGCCGCACAACGGCCGACGGTGTGGATTTGTTCGCCTGAGCAGGCACGCACGGTAAAGAAGGCGGCCCTTTTCTCCCTTTCTCGAAAGAACGACACCCGACCCGCCGCGGACAATTCGTACTGACAAACCACGCTTTCGATGGAGATCAGTGCCATGGCCGCAGCCGCCCCCACCGCCGACGCAGCACCTGCCGCAGAAGGTTCGGCACCCAAGAAAAAGAAGGGCAAGCTTCTGATGATCATCGCGATCGTCCTGGTCGTGGTGCTCCTGGGCGGCGGTGCCGGCGTGTTCTTCATGATGAAAAAGGGCGCCGCCAAGCATGGCGAAGAAGCGCCCTCGGCCGAAGCGACCAAGCCGCCGACCTTCCATCCGCTCGAAGTCTTCACGGTCAATCTGGCCGATCGCGACCGCGACCGTTTCCTGCAGGTCAACATCGCGCTCGAGGTCAAGGACGCGCATGTGGCCGACCGCATCAAGGCGTTCAACCCGGCCATCCGCGACCGCATCCTGATGCTGTTGTCGAGCCAGACCGCGGAACAGATTTCCACGATCGAAGGCAAAGAGGCCCTCGCCCACAACATCGTCGTGGTGGTCAACCATGTGATCGCGGGTGAAGCCGGTCCGAACACCAGTCCGGAAGACCTGCCGGTGCGCGCTGCGCATTTCTCGTCCTTCGTGGTCCAGTAACACCGAGCGGGGTTCAGGCCATGGCCGACCAATTCCTTTCGCAAGAAGAAGTCGACGCGCTACTCGAAGGCGTCAACGGCCCGGATGAGAATGCCGAGCTGATGCCCGCCGATGGCGTGCGCTCCTACGACATCGCGAATCAGGAGCGCATCGTGCGCGGGCGCATGCCCACGCTCGAAATCATCAACGAACGCTTCGCGCGCAATCTGCGCATCGGTCTGTTCAATTTCATGCGCCGTTCGCCCGAGTTGTCGATCGGGCCGGTGCGGGTCGTCAAGTACAGCGCCTTCCTGCGCGACCTCGTGGTGCCGACCAACATCAACATCGCCGCGGTCAAGCCGTTGCGCGGCAATGCGCTGTTCGTGTTCGAGCCGACGCTGGTGTTCGGCGTCATCGACTCGTTGTTCGGCGGTTCGGGCCAGTTGCATACCCGCATCGAAGGCCGCGATTTCACGCTGACCGAGCAACGCATCATCCAGCGGATGCTCGATGTGGTGTTCGAGGAATATCACAAGGCCTGGCATCCGGTGTACCCGATCGAATTCCAGTACATGCGCGCCGAGATGCACACCCAGTTTGCGAACGTGGCCACGCCCTCGGAAATCGTGGTGGCGACCTCGTTCCGGGTCGAGTTCTCCGACGTGGCCGCCGGGTCGATCCACATCTGCATTCCGTACGCGACGCTCGAACCGATCCGCGACCTGCTCTACAACTCGATGCAAGGCGACCAGGCCGAGCCCGACAAGCGCTGGCTCAACATGCTCAAGCGCCAGATGCAGGACGCCGAAGTCGAATTGGTCGCGGTGCTCGGCACCGCCAACGCCACCCTGCGCGACATGCTGCACATCAAACCGGGCGACGTGATTCCGATGGATGTGCGCGAATTGATCGAAGCGCAAGTCGATGGCGTGCCGGTGCTCGAATGCAGCTACGGCACCCACAACAACCGTTACGCGCTGCGCGTGAACAAGATCCTGACGGCCGACAACGATGCCGGCTCCGAACACATTTCTCCGACGAGGACATCATGAGCACGACCGACCTTGACTCCACCGACGGCGCGGCTGCCGACGATTGGGCTGCCGCGCTCGCTGAACAGCAGCACGCCGCCCCCGAACAAGGCGCGACCCCGGCCGGCGCCGCGCTGTTCCCCGATCTGGCGTCTTCGCCTGCCGGCGGCACGACGAACGATCTGGACATGATCCTCGACATCCCGGTGCAACTCACCGTGGAGCTCGGGCGCACGCGCATTCCGATCAAGCACATTTTGCAATTGGCGCAAGGCTCGGTGGTCGAACTCGACGCCCTGGCCGGCGAGCCGATGGACGTGCTGGTCAACGGCACCCTGATCGCTCAAGGCGAAGTGGTGGTGGTGAACGAAAAATTCGGCATCCGCCTGACCGACGTGGTCACGCCGTCCGAACGCATGCGCCGCATGACGCGCTGATCCATCGACGAGGACACGATGCATCCCGAACAATTCTCGCCCTGGCCCTCGGTGCTCGCACTGGCCGCGGTGCTGGTGCTCATCCTCGCGGTCGCCTGGGTGCTCAAGCGCGTGCGCGTGCCGGGCATCAGCAGCGATCTGCCGATGCGTCCGGTCGGCTCGCTGAATCTGGGCGCGCGCGAACGTGTGGTGGTGGTCGAGATCGCCGATCAATGGCATGTGCTGGGCGTCACCGCGCAATCGATTACGCCGCTCGCGCAAATGCCCAAACAAGACCTCCCCACCACGGATAACGGCACGGCGGGCGCGAACTTCATGGCTTTGCTCGCACAAAAAATCAAACGCTGATATGGCCCGGTTCTTCTCATCACCGCGCGCCGCCACTTGGCGCGCCCTGCTCGGCCTTGGCCTGTTCGCGATCGCGCCGCTCGCGCTCGCGCAGGCGGTCTCGCCTTTGCCTGGCATCACGGCCACGCCCGGTGCCGGCGGATCGACCACTTATTCGGTGCCGGTCCAGACCCTGATCTTTTTCACGGCGCTGACTTTCATTCCGGCGCTGGTGCTCATGATGTCGGGCTTCACCCGCATCATCATCGTGCTGTCGCTGTTGCGGCAGGCGCTCGGCACCCAATCGACGCCGCCGAATCAGGTGCTGATCGGTCTGTCGCTGTTCCTCACCTTCTTCGTGATGGGACCGACGCTCGACAAGATCTACGACAACGCCTACCTGCCGTATTCGCGCAATCAGATCACGTTCGAAGACGCGGCGGCGCGCGGCACCGGTCCGCTCAAGGACTTCATGCTCAAGCAGACGCGCGAAACCGATCTGGCCTTGTTCGTGCGCCTGGCCCGCGTCGAAAAACCCAAGACCACGGCTGACCTGCCGATGCGCGTCATCGTGCCGGCCTTCGTCACCAGCGAACTCAAGACCGCCTTCCAGATCGGCTTCATGATCTTCATCCCCTTCCTCGTGATCGACATGGTGGTCGCGAGCGTGCTGATGTCGATGGGGATGATGATGCTGTCGCCGGTGCTCATCAGCCTGCCGTTCAAGCTCATGCTGTTCGTGCTCGTCGACGGCTGGAACCTCATCATCGCCTCGCTCGTCACTTCGTTCGGAACCTGATCATGAATTCCCAAGGCGTCATGACGCTCGGTATGCAGGCCATGCAGATCATGCTGATGGTCTCGGCGCCGCTTTTGCTCACCGCCCTCGTCGTCGGCCTGCTGGTGTCGATCTTTCAAGCAGCCACGCAGATCAACGAGCAGACCTTGTCCTTCATCCCCAAGCTGGTGGCGATGCTGATCGTCCTGGCCATCGCCGGCCCTTGGATGATCACGATCTTCACCGACTTCATGCGCCGCGTTTTCGAAAGCATCCCCGGCGCCATCGGCTGACGTCGGCACGCGCCCAGGACCGCGCCGTGATCACGTTCTCGTTCGACACCCTGGCGGGCATGTTCGCGCTGATGTTCTGGCCGTTCGTGCGTCTGCTCGCGCTGTTTTCGTCGGCGCCGGTGTTGTCGAACAAGGCGATTCCGGTGCGCGTGCGGGTGCTGCTCGCGCTGCTGATCACTTTCGTCGTCGCACCCAATGTGGCGCCGCCGCCGGCCTCGGCCGATCCGCTGGGTCTGTTGCTGCAACAGATCCTGGTGGGCATCGTGGTCGGCTTCTCGATGCGCATCGTGTTCGCCGCGGTCGAATACGCGGGCGACGTCGCCGGCCTGCAGATCGGCCTGGGCTTCGCGATGTTCGTCGACCCGACCAACTCGCGCCAGACGCCCTTGATCGGCAGCTTCCTGAACCTGCTCGCGATGCTGATCTTCCTGTCGATCAACGGGCATCTGATCATGATCGCCTCGTTGAACGAAACCTTCACCGTGGTGCCGATGTCGGGCCCGATCGATGGCGGCTTCAACATGTTGTCGATGGCGCAATGGGGCAGCGCGATGTTCCGCATCGGCTTTTCGCTCGCGCTGCCGATCATCACCGCGATCCTGCTCGTGAACATTTCGCTGGGCATCATGGCGCGCGTCGCGCCCCAGCTTTCGATCTTCAGCGTCGGCTTTGCGCTCACGCTGTTCGTCGGCCTGGTGATGCTCTATTGGCTGCTGCCCTACTTCACCACGCCGCTCGAACAATATCTGTCGACACCCTTGTGGATGCAGTCGCGCTAGCGGCGCGGCGCGTCAATCGAAGGTGAACGCGAAGAAAACGTCGAGCGCGTTTTCCGTACCGGTCAAGGTCTGGATGTACCAGCGCTTGCCGACCTCGTAACGCAACTTGGCCACCGTGCTGGTACCCGCAAGGCTGCGCTCGAAGGTCATGTACAAGCGCCGCGACAAGCGCTTGCCCACCGCCACCACCGTGGTTTCGAGCTGCGATTGCGTGGTGCCGTTGGTGGTCGTCGATGAACTCGCGAGCGAGCTGTCGCTGCGCAAAGTGACTTCGTCGATGCCGAAATTGCGCGCCAGCCGGGTCTGCAACGGAATGCCCTCGCCGCTCGTCAGCAAGGCACCGGCCGCGAGCGACAAGACCTGGACATCGTTGCGCGAAGCCGAATCGAGCCCGTGGCCGAGCGCGAGCCACGACAAGGTCTCGGTGTTCGACATCGACGGGTCCGAATACAAGGTGGCCTTGGGTTGCCGCAAGGAACCCGTCACCTCGACGCCGACCGTCACCGGCAGATCGGGCCGCTCGGCACGGAAATGGATGCCCGGGTTGTCGATCGGGCCGCTGAAACTCAATTGGCCTTTGGCGACCTCGAGTTCCTGCCCGTAGGCGAAATACGTGCCGCGCGTGCTTTCGATCCCGCCCTTGGCGCGCAAAGGCTGGCCGGCCTTGGCGTCGATCTCGACCGTGCCGGTCAGGGTCGCGTCGGCGCCATAACCCGCAACATCGATCGTCAGATAGCCGCCCCCCACCATCTGCCGCATCATCGACTGCCAGTGCTGGCGCCCAAGTGCCTTGCCGATGCCGAAGGTGGCGAGGTCGGGTTCGACGCCGTAGTGTTCGATGGCGAACATCTTGCCGCAACGACCGAACCCGCTCTGCACTTCGTCGCAGATGAACATCGTTCCGTATTTCCGGCACAGCGCCTGCGCGCCCGGCAAGTAGCCCGGCTCCGGCAAGCGCACGCCCTTCCCCTGAACACATTCCACACTCTATAACAGTAGATATTTCAGTGCTTGCTACATTTGATGATCATATCTCAGCTGGGAGTTTGGAGCTTCCAAAAGGGGTAGAGTTAGCAGAAAAGCCAGAAGAGGGGGGAGCCTCAGTTGCAGCACCAAAAGAAGAAGGCGAGAGCGCACCGATAGATCTAGCGAATA
>CAXBRX010000246.1:0-5521 GCA_963977835.1 uncultured Derxia sp. | reverse complement strand
GGCGGCGAGTTCCCCGGCTTCCAGATCGTCGGTCTCGTGACCCGCTCCGCCGCGTCCCGCGCGAAGCTGAACCAGGAACTGGGCGGCGGCTACCCCGAGTTCGCGGATTTCCATGCGGCCCTCAAGGCGACGAAGCCCGACGCGGTCTCGATCTCGAGCTATCCTGACACGCACGCCGAGTACACCATCGCGGCCTTGGAAGCCGGTTGCCACGCCTTCGTCGAGAAACCCCTCGCCGATACGATCGAGAATGCCGAGAAGGCGGTGGCGACGGCCCGGCGCACCGGACGGAAACTGGTCATCGGCTACATCCTGCGCCAGCACCCGTCCTGGGTGAAGTTCATCGAGATCGCCCAGCAGCTGGGCACGCCGCTCGTCTTCCGGATGAATCTCAATCAGCAGTCGAACGGCGAGACCTGGGAGTGGCACAAGCGGCTGCTCAACAGCTTCCCGCCCATCGTCGATTGCGGCGTCCACTATGTCGACGTCATGTGCCAGATGACCAAGGCCAAGCCCGTCAAGGTCCATGCGATCGGTGCTGCTCTCACCAAGGAGGTGAAGCAGCAGAACTATGGCATGTTGCAGGTGATGTTCGATGACGGCTCCGTCGGCTGGTACGAGGCCGGCTGGGGCCCGATGATGAGCGAGACGGCCTTCTTCGTGAAGGACGTGATCGGGCCGAAGGGCTGCGTGAGCATCGTGGCGCAGCGCGCCACGCGCAGCGGCCGGTCGGCCAATATCGACGATCACACCAGCACGGAGGCGCTGAAGCTGCATCATTCGGCGCTGCAGCCCGATGGCACCTTCGCCAAGGCCGACGAGATCATCGCCGTCACCGACGAACCCGACCACGACGAGCTCTGCCGCCGCGAGCAGGACGTGTTCCTGCAGGCCATCCGCGGCCAGATCGACCTCGAACCGCACTGGCAGGCCGCCACCGACAGCCTGCGCGTCCAGGCGCAAAAGCTCGCGCAGGCGGTGTCGGTGTTCAAGGTCTGAGCAAGGTCTGAGCATTGCGCGCCTGGCCTATCATGGCGCCATGCTCAGTCCAGAACAGATTTTCGGCTTTCTCGCCGCCGCCATTCTCATCACGGTTTCGCCCGGGCCGGACAACCTCATGGTGCTCGGCATGGGCATCTCCAAAGGTCGCCGGTTCGGTGTGGCCTTCGGCCTTGGCTGCGGGCTTGGCTGTTTGAGTCATACCGCGCTCGCGGTCATCGGCGTCAGCGCCTTGATCGCGGCTTCGCCCGTGGCTTTCACCGCGCTCAAGATTTGCGGCGGGTTGTATCTGATCTGGCTCGGCGTCCAGGCCTTGCGCAGCCGCGGCGGCGCGCATGCGCAAGCGGTCGATGCCCCGGCACCGACGCTGGCCGGCGTGTTTGCGCGCGGCGTGTTCGCCAACGCGATCAATCCCAAGGTGGTGTTGTTCTTCTTGTCTTTCCTGCCGCAATTCGTGGTGGCCGCGCATGGGCAGGTCGGCTGGCAAATGGCCGGGCTGGGCCTGATCTTCACGGCGCAGGCCGCAGTGTTGTTCGGTCTGCTCGGCTATTTCGCGGGCGCGATCGGCCAATGGCTCAACCGCCGGCCGCGCGCCGGGGTATGGCTCGACCGACTGGCGGGTGCGGTCTTCGTCGGTCTCGGGCTCAAGCTCATCGTGACGCGCTGAGCGTCGGTTCGTCCCATCCGTTCATCTGGCCTTCAGGCAGCGGCCGGCATACTCGCGCGCCGCCTGAGTGGCGGCCGTCCTCATTTCCAAGCCCACGCCATGCAAGCCACCGACCTGCTCGATGATGTCGAAACCGTCAGCGCCGAAGCGCGCGCCCAGGCCGCACGCCGCAGCACCTGGATCAGCGTCGCGGTCAACCTCGGTTTGTCGAATCTGCAGATCCTCGTCGGCGCGCTCGCGCATTCGCAAGCCTTGATCGCCGACGGCATGCATTCCTTGTCGGATCTGCTTGCCGATTTCGTCGTGCTGATCGCCAACCGGTTCAGCGGCCAGGCCTCGGACGAGGACCATCATTACGGGCATTACCGTTACGAGAACGCGGCCTCGCTCGTGATCGGCCTGCTGCTCGTCGCGGTCGCGGCGGCCATGCTTTGGGCCGGGGTGCACAAAATTCTGCGCCCCGAAACGATCGCCCCCGCGCAGACCATCGCCTTGTGGACGGCGGGCGCCGCGCTCGTCGCGAAGGAATTGTTGTTTCGCTACATGCTCGCGGTCGCGCAGCGCGTGCGCTCGACCCTGCTGGTGGCCAACGCCTGGCATGCGCGGTCCGATGCCGCGTCGTCGCTGGTGGCGCTCGCGGGCATCGGCGGCAGCCTGCTCGGTTATCCGATTCTCGATCCCGTCGCCGCGCTCATCGTCGGCCTGTTCGTGCTGCGCATGGGCTGGAAGTTCACCTGGGATGCGCTGCACGATCTGATGGACCGCTCGGCCGACGAGGCCGACAACGCGCGCATCGAGGAGATCATCCGCGCCACGCCGCAAGTGCTCGGCCTGCACGACATGCGCACCCGGCGCGTGGGCGACATGATCCTTGTCGACGTCCACATCGAAGTCGACGGTGCGCTCAATGTGCGCGCCGGCCACGACATCGCGCTGGCCGCACGCAATGCGGTGCTCGAAGCCATGCCGCAAGTCATGAACGTGATGACGCACATCGACCCGGTGCTCACGCGTATCGATCCGGTGCCGGCGGGCGCCACTTTGCAGGAGACCCAAGCATGAAATGCCCGGTGTGCGTAGATGCGTCCTTGCTGATGACCGAGCGGCAAGGCGTCGAGATCGATTATTGCCCGCAATGCCGCGGCGTCTGGCTCGATCGCGGCGAACTGGACAAACTGATCGAGCGTTCGATGGCGCCGGCTGCTGCGGTCGCGGTCGAGCCGGCTTCGCCTTGGGCGCGCGGCCATGAAGGCAAGCATCACGACGATCGTCACCATCACGATGACGATCGGCATCGCCACGGCGACCAGCATCGCCGCCGGCAATCCTGGTTCAAAGATCTGTTCGATTGAGGCGGCCCGGCATTTCGCCGGACGCGCTCAACGCTTGAGCAATTGCGCCACCACGGGGTCGAGTGTTGCCATGAAGGCTTCGACGCCCTGGGTGTAATCGCCCGCGGTGCCGAGTTCCTTGTTGATGGCGCCGTGGTTCTTGGGCTGCGGCAGCACCGCGGCATGGATGCCGAGCGCATTGCTCTTGTCGGCATAGGCGCGCGCCTGCGAGCACGGGTCATCTTTGCGCTTGGTCGAACATACGCCGAGCCAGGGCGCCGCGCTGCGGTCTAGCTTGTGGAAGGGCGAGGCCGCAATCCAACCCGCTTCATTGTCGCCGAAGGCTTCGCGGTAACGCGCCTTCAAGAACGGATAGACGTGCGGCATCTGCACCACCACGTCGATCGCGCCCGCATCGAGTGAAATGGTGCCGAGCACCGGCCGCACGCCTTCGGCGGCGCGGATCTGCGCATCGGCATTCACGAGCGAGACCAGATGCGCGCCCGCCGAATGCCCCATGAGAATCAGCTTGGCCGGGTCACCGCCCCATTCGCGCGCATGCGTCTGCACATAGGCCACTGCGCGCGCCACATGATGTGCCTGCGCGATCGCATCGCTGCCTTCGCCCACCATCGGGTAATTGACCGTCACGAAAACGAAACCTTTGGGCGACCAGCGCGCGACCTTGTTTTGCGTGATCTGGGCGCCGCCCTTGTCGCCCACGCACCAGCCGCCGCCATGGACCATGACGATGACGGGCGCCCCGCCGGCGGCGCTCGGCCCTTGCGCGCGAAAGACATCGAGCTTTTGCAAGGGCGCATCGCCGTAGGCGAGGTCGGGAAAATCGGGCGTGGGACCGGCATTGCGGCCTGCGTTGCGCGCCTCGGCGCGCTTCACGCGCTTGGACCAGTCGGCGCAGCTCATCGCATTGCCGCCCGCTCCGCCGAGGTCGGACAAGTCGTCGCCATTCTCGGCGCTGCGTTGCTGCGCACGCTCGCGCAGCATGTCCGCGATCGGGCCCGCATGAGCAGGCATGAGGCCGGCGGCGAGACAGACTGAAAGCAGGAAGACGGCAGCGTGACGGCGGCGCGAGATCATGGTGTTGAAGCCAGAGGAAGGGACGAAGACGGATGTGCGCCGAGTGTATGCAAAAGCGGCAGCGCGTGGCGTGTTCGTACGCGGCGTTTGGTTACGGCTGATGAGTCGATCCGTCGCGGACCGCGATCTGTGTTTGCGCCCGGCGCACGAGCAGCAAGACCCATAGCCCGGCCAGTGCGGTCGAGCCGATGCGTACGGGCCAAAACGACACGTCGATGAAGCAGTCAGCCGTTTTGGCTGCGGCAAGTGCGGCATTCAGCGCGTACCCGGCCCAGGCGACGCCGCAGGCCAACCAGATCAGGCTCAGTGTTGCGACCGTGCGCAAGCGCTGGGTCAAGCGCGCGGCCCATCGCGCGAGTTGCAGGTAGGCCCACCATTGCGCCGCCGCGAGCGCGCCCCAAAGCAGGTACTGGGTCAGGTGGCGCGTGTCATCGGCCAACCCGATCTTCCACGCCAACCAATCTGCCAGAAATCCCGCAGGGCCATTCGGGATGAGCGTGGCCCAGAACAGCACATCGTAGACATTCGTGCTGTGCCCCATCGAGCGCCAATAGGGCTCATCAGTCAGTAGGCCATACAAGCCCACGCACAGGATCAGGCCGATATTGATGCGTTGGAGGGTGCTCATCCGCATGATGGTCGCGAGCTCTGGCAGGTCAGTTACGCAGCTGCATCAACACCAGCAAGAAAGCCGCCATGAGCACGATCTTCATGGCCAGTTCGAGCAGGCTGATCAATGCGGCTTTGCCGAAAGGGATGACGCCGGATTGCGGATGAACGATGAATCGGCGGATCAGTGCGATGTAAACCGCGAAACTGACGACGAGGATGGACACGAGGCTGATGAGTTGCAGATCAACGCCTATGCGCCAGCTGATTTGAAACAGCACGAAACGCGTCAGGCCGCTGGCCAGCATGCCTAGAAATGCCGCCGGGTAAGCCTTGGTGTAAGCAAGGTTGAACTTTGCGACCCATTTGGTGGCAAAGATCAGAAGCAAGGCGTCGATCAGCGCGCCGACCGCGGCGCCGATGACGACGTTGATGAGTGAGCCAATCATGTTCGTTCGATTCGGGAGTGTGAAGGCGAGCAGGCACCTGTGCGCATGCAACGAGTGCTGCGTGGAATGAGGCGCCACGGCAATCTAGTCGCAGCGCGCGCATTTGTCGTTAGCCCCTTGGCGCTTTTGCGCCCCGGCACATGGCCGTAATCAATGAGCCTCATAGAAATATTTGCTTTGCCCTCGGCGCGGGCGATTCCTAGACTGCGCTGCACCTCAACGACGCACGCGAACACGAACGGAGAACGCCATGCCCGACGACATGAAGTGCCCATTTCACGCAGCGCCCCAGCAAGCGCGCAACGCCGCGACCAGCAACCGCAATTGGTGGCCCGAGCAATTGAATCTGGCGGTCTTGCATCAACACA
>CAXBRX010000245.1:0-5523 GCA_963977835.1 uncultured Derxia sp. | reverse complement strand
ACATGAAAGCCGGCCGCGGAAAAATAGGCCGAACACAAGGCGCCGAAACGGATCGGATTCAGGGCACGCAGCAAGGCCAGCGTCCAGGGCGCGTCATGGTCGACCGGCGGCGGCGCGAAGGCCTCGGGCGGCGGCGCGACGGTGCTCATGCGTGAAGGGCGTGCCTCTTCGACTTCGTCGTCGGGACGCGCATAGAACATGCGTTTGAACAGCGCATAGCCGTAGATCGGCATCAAAGCCATGGCGAGCACCATGGCCGGCAAGGCGATGATCATGCCGACCAGCGACGAACGCAGCAGGCCGGCGATACCACCCACGACGACGCCGACGATGAGGGCCACGAGCGTCGCCGCCAGCATGGTGAGGGCGTTGACGACCGTGATCGGAATCCAGTTGCGCAAGGTGGCGCGCAGTGCGAGGCCGAGCGCCCGCCAGGGGGTGATCCTGCCGACGGCCGTGGTGGCCAGATACGTGCCTTGCACCGACATCATGGGCGACAAGGCGATGGTGCCGATCAAGGTCAGCAGGCCGAACACGAAGCCGCCGCGCATCATGGCGCTGACCGGGTCCTGTTCGCCGGTGAATGCGCCCGGTGCCGCGATCACCATGGCGGTGGTCGCCAGCAGGAACAAGGCGATGGTGGTGCCCACCCAGATCGCGAGCACGCCGCCAGCCAAGCGCAGCGGATCGTCGGTGAAGCCGTCGAGCAATTGGCGGTACACGACGCGACCGGTGGTTTCGCGCGTGTCGATGATGCGGTACCAGCCGTAGAACAGCATCCATAGCGCGATCGGCAGGCCGATGTTGGGCACCAGGATGTCGAGCACGGGGATGGGGTTGAACAACACGCGCAGCACCCAGGACACCGCCGCGTAGGCGAGCAGCACCGCCAGGGCGACCGACAGATAACTGCCCAGGCTGCGCACCAGGATGCCGAGGGTGTCCGGGATGACGCGCAGCGCTTCGTCGATCGCGATTTTGCGGGCTTCGCCCAGAAAGCCGACAGGCGGCGTTGCCGGGGCGGGATCGAAACCGGGCACGGGGACGGAGGAGTCGAAATCGTTCATGTTTGAGGCGGTTTGGGCCTGTGCTGGTCGCCGGGCGAGCGGGGCGGCGCTCAGATGCACCCCCATCGCATTCGATTTTACGTGGCAGATGTGACCATGCGTATCAGCCTTTGGCCTACATGCGGGCAGGGTTATCGCGGTGCGCCGGCTGTACTTGATCGGCTTCAAGGCGGGACGATGCCGGGACGGCTAGGGTGCGGCCCCATGCAAAAACCCGAACTCGTTTGCCCGGCAGGCAGCCTGCCGGCGCTCAAGGCGGCCGTGGACAACGGCGCGGATGCGGTCTATCTCGGCTTCAAGAATCAGACCAACGCGCGCAATTTTCCCGGCCTCAATCTGGACCACAACGGCTTGGTCGAGGGCATCCGTTATGCCCAGTCGCGTGGGCGCAAAGTGTTGGTTGCAATCAACACTTATGCCCAGGTCGGTCGTGTGGATACTTGGCAGCGCGCCGTCGATGAAGCGGCGGAGCTTGGCGTCGATGCCCTGATCCTGGCCGACATGGCCGTGCTCGCCTATGCCCACCAGCACCATCCGCAATTGCGGCTGCATCTGTCGGTGCAAGGCTCGGCCACGAGCTATGAAGCCATCAATTTCTGCCGCGACCTGTTCGGCATCCAGCGCGCGGTGCTGCCGCGGGTGCTGACGCTGCAACAAGTCGAGCATGTGATTCAGAACACCGAGGTCGAGATCGAGGTGTTCGGCTTCGGCAGCCTGTGCGTCATGAACGAAGGCCGGTGCTGGCTGTCGTCGTATGCCACCGGCGAATCGCCCAACACCCATGGCGTGTGCTCGCCCGCGCATTTCGTGCGCTGGGATCAAAAGCCCGATGCGATGGAAGCGCGCCTGAACGGCATCCTGATCGATCGTTTCGCGCCCAACGAGCCGGCCGGCTATCCGACCTTGTGCAAAGGCCGCTTCGACGTGGCGGGCGAGACCGTCTACGCGCTCGAAGAACCGGTCAGCCTCAATGTGCTGCCCATCCTGCCCGAGGTGCTGCGCATCGGCGTCTCGGCAATCAAGGTCGAAGGGCGCCAACGCAGCCCCGCGTACGCGGCCCAGGTCACGCGCGTGCTGCGCGCGGCCATCGACGCGGCCGCCGACGATCCGCGCTATGCGGTCAAGCCGGCCTGGCAGGCCGAACTCAACAAGGTCAGCGAAGGGCAATCGCAAACGCTCGGCGCCTACAGCAAGCCGTGGAGATGAAATGAAACTCGCGCTGGGTCCGTTGTTGTATTTCTGGTCGCGCGACGAGGTGTCGCGCTTTTATGCCGAGATCGCCGAATCGGCGGTCGACATCGTTTATCTGGGCGAAGTCGTATGTTCGCGCCGCCAGCAGATGCGCACCGAGGATTGGCTCGGGCTCGCGGCCGATCTGAAGCGCGCCGGCAAGGAAGTCGTGCTGTCGACGCAAGCGCTGCTGCAAGGCGAGAACGAATTGCGCTTCGTGCGCCGTCTGGTCGAAAGCGGCGAGTACACCGTCGAGGCCAACGACCTCGGCGCGGTGCAGATGGTGCGTGGGCGCATGCCTTTCGTCGCCGGGCCTCACCTCAACTTGTACAACGAAGACGCGCTCGCATTGTTCGCGGCCCAGGGCATGGTGCGCTGGGTGCCGCCGCTCGAACTTGCGAGCACGACGGTTTATGACTTGCATGCGCGCCGGCCCGAGGGCGTGCAGACCGAGGTGTTCGCCTACGGGCGCTTGCCGCTCGCGTTCTCGGCGCGTTGCTTCACCGCGCGCCATGCCGGGCTGCACAAGGACGATTGCCAGTTCAAATGCCTGGAGCATCCCGACGGCCTGATGATGCGCACCCGCGAAGGCCAGCCCTTCCTCGCCATCAACGGCATCCAGACCCAGAGCGCGCAAACCTTCAATCTGCTGGCCGACCTGCCGCAACTCGCGGCGCACGGCATCGACATCGTGCGCATCAGCCCGCAATCGGAGCACACCGCGGCCGTCGTCGCGGCCTTCGACGCGGCGCGCCGCGGGCAGCCTGCGCAAGTCGAGGCACAATGGGCGCCTGCAGGGTGGTGCAACGGCTATTGGCATGGTCAGGCCGGCATCGCCCAAACTCCTGTCGATGAGGTCGTCGCATGAATGAATTCGTTCTGCCCGCCATCTTTGCGCGCGTCGGGCCGCGCCTGCCGCAATGGCCGCACGCGCTCGGCATGTGCGCCGCGCTCAATGCGGCGCAAGTGCTCAAGCTGTTGTCGCGCGATGCGCTGACGGCCTTCGAAGGCAAGACCTTCGGCATCAGCGTGACCGATGCCGGCATCGACATCCGCTTCAAGCATGCCAACGGCCGCTTCGCGCCGGTGTTCGGGCAAGGCGAGGCCGATGTGCGCTTCGCGGCCACGCTGGCCACCTTCGTGCGCATGGCGCGCCGCGAAGAAGACCCCGACACCTTGTTCTTCAATCGCAAGCTCGCGATCACCGGCGACACCGCGCTCGGCCTGCAGATCAAGAATCTGCTCGATGCGGTCGAATGGCCGGCTTGGATGGTCAAGCAGATCTGAGACGCGGTGCCTGGCGACTCTCTGTTGCCGGCGTGCGCCAGCCCCATGGGCTGTATCGCACAGTTGATGTGCAATTGGCCCTGCTGCGACTAATGGGATGCCGTCAATTGGTGCGGCATGCCGCGCCCGAAGCTGCGGCGCGGTGCAATCCCGGTGCAATGCAAGCCCGACCGTGCTGATCAACCATAGGCACGGAACTTGATAACTCCCTCCCAGCGCCAAGTCGGCGTACATCAGGGGAGATCAAGGCATGGACCGTAGACAGTTCATTCAGGGCACCGGCGCCGTCGCGCTGAGTTGCAGCAGCATTTCCACCGCGTTCAGTCAGGCCAAGACGCCGATCAAGGTCGGCATCCTGCATTCCTTGTCGGGGACGATGGCGATCTCCGAAACCGCGCTGAAAGACACGGCGCTGATGACGATCGACCAGATCAACGCCAAGGGCGGCGTGATGGGCCGTCCGCTCGAAGCCGTGGTGGTGGACCCTGCCTCGAACTGGCCTTTGTTCGCCGAGAAGGCGCGCCAACTGATCACGCAAGACAAGGTCTCGGTCGTGTTCGGTTGCTGGACCTCCGTGTCGCGCAAGTCGGTGCTGCCGGTCTTCGAAGAGCTGAACAGCCTGCTCTTCTACCCCGTTCAGTACGAAGGCGAAGAGCTCTCGAAGAACGTGTTCTACACGGGCGCCGCGCCGAATCAGCAGGCGATTCCGGCCGTTGAGTACCTGATGAGCAAGGAAGGCGGCGGTGCGAAGCGCTTCGTGCTGCTCGGCACCGACTATGTCTACCCGCGCACGACCAACAAGATCCTGCGTGCGTTCCTGCACTCCAAAGGTATCCAGGACAAGGACATTGACGAGAAGTACACGCCGTTCGGTCACAGCGACTATCAGACGATCGTCGCCGACATCAAGAAATTTGCCGCCGGCGGCAAAACCGCGGTGGTCTCCACCATCAACGGCGACTCGAACGTTCCGTTCTACAAGGAACTGGGCAACCAGGGGCTGAAGGCAACCGACGTTCCGGTGGTTGCTTTCTCCGTGGGTGAGGAAGAACTGCGCGGCGTGGATACCAAACCTCTGGTGGGTCACCTGGCCGCCTGGAACTACTTCATGTCGGTCAAGAACCCGGAAAACGACGGTTTCATCAACAAGTGGGCCGCGTATGCGAAGGCCAAGAAACTGCCCGGGTCGGACAAGCCCCTCACCAATGATCCGATGGAGGCGACCTACATCGGCATCTACATGTGGAAGCAGGCGGTGGAGAAGGCCAAGACGTTCGACATCGACAAAGTGATTCCGGCGGTGGGTGGTCAGACGTTTGCGGCACCCTCGGGGTTCACGGTGAAGATGGACGAGAAGAACCACCATCTGCACAAGCCGGTGCTCATCGGTGAGGTGAAGGCCGACGGTCAGTTCAACGTGGTGTGGAAGACCAAGGGCCCGATCAAGGCACAGCCCTGGAGCCCCTTCATTGCCGGCAACGACAAGAAGAAGGATGAGCCGGACGGCAAGACCAAGATCTGAGGCAGTGAACAAGGGCGCGGCTCCGGCCGCGCCCGACGCAGTCGGGGGCCGCGCTCGCGGCCCTTTTTTCAGGGTTCAGGACTCCACACAACAGAATAACAATGCGAATTTTTCCCTTCCTGCTGAGCCTTTCATTGCTGTTGACGGCCTGGCCGGCATCGGCCTTCAACGCGGATGCGGTTCGCGCGCTGGCGTTCGGCGACGGCGAGGAGCAGGTGGCGGCAATCGCGGCTCTGGTGGCCGACGGCGATGCGCGCGGCGCACTGGTGTTGCAGGCGCTGGCCGAAGGGGACCTGAAGTCCTCGGGCAAGCGGATCCTGATCGTGCAGGGCGACAAGGCCATCGACGCGATCACCGGCGATGCGATCGCCCCAATTCCGCAGGATGCCGAGGACATCGTCGCCAACAACCGGTTGC
>CAXBRX010000244.1:0-5526 GCA_963977835.1 uncultured Derxia sp. | reverse complement strand
CGAGCCGCTTGGCAAAACTCGTGGTGAAGCCGGGCGGCATGTGCTGGGTGATGACCACCGCCGGACAATCGGCCGGAAAGGCGGTCAGCACTTCGCGGATCGCTTCGGTGCCGCCGGTGGAGGCGCCGATGACGATGAGCTTTTCCGTGCTGTTGCGCGAGAAATGCACGGGTGGCGGCGGTTTGAAACTCACGCCGGTGATCGGCGTGGTCAAGGTCGGGTTGTAGACCGGCGCGACCGGCGCGGTGCGACGGAACACCTTGGCCTTGGACGCGACGCGGATCTTGTCGCAGATTTCCTGGGCGAGTTCGCGCATGCCTTGCGACAAGCCGATCTTGGGTTTGGCGACGTAATCGATGGCGCCGAGTTCGAGCGCGCGCAGCGTCACATCGGCGCCGCGTTCGGTCAGCGTCGAGACCATGACGACCGGCATCGGCCGCAGGCGCATGATCTTCTCGAGGAAATCGAGTCCGTCCATGCGCGGCATTTCGACATCGAGCGTGACCACGTCGGGATTGGTCGTGCGGATGATCTCGCGTGCCTGGTAAGGATCGGCAGCAACACCGACCACGGTCATGTCGGGCTGCTGGTTGATGATCTCGGTCAACAACGCGCGGATGAGCGCGGAATCGTCGACGACGACGACAGTGGTCTTGGCCATGGCTGCCTCAGAACAGTTCGATGTCTCCGCCCGTGGTGGCGGGCTTGGCGACCGCCAACGTGGACTTGTACTTGGACTCGATCTTCACGATCGTCTCGCTGCGGTCTTCGCGCAGTTTCTTCACCAGAGCGCGCCCCGAATGCGTGAAGAACACGACTTTGCGCGGATAGATGTCGAGCAGGTCCTTCGCCGTCACGCGGATGCGTTCGGTTTCGAGGAACTTCTCGGCGAAGGCCGCGTTGCGCTCACCGACGTTCAAGGTGGTGAAATTGCGCATCACGTTGCCGCCGCCGAACAGCTTGGCTTCGAGCGCATCGCGGCGCGCGCCTTTCTTCATCAATTCGTTGATCAGCAATTCCATCGCATAGGTGCCGTACCGGCCGGCGGCGCCCGCGAGGTCGACTTCGCCGGTCTCGGGCAGCATGAAATGGTTCATGCCGCCGATGCCCGTGGTGCGGTCCCAGATGCAGGCCGACACGCACGAACCCAGCACGGTGACGAGCACCATTTCGTCGCTCGCGACGTAATACTCGCCCGGCAGGATCTTGGCGGCGTCGTGCCCGAAGGTGGTGTCGTAATAAAAATGCGTCGCGGTGCCGGCGCCGGTCGGGTGCGGCCTGGGTGCGGCGCCCGTCCTTGCGGTTGCAGGTCTGGTCATGTCGCCGCCCTCACAATCGTTCGTAGACGGTCTTGCCACGCAACTTGAAGTCGGCGCGAGCGTCGGTGAAATTCTCGGAATGCCCGGCGAACAGCAAACCGCCCGGGCGCAGCACCTGCGCGAACTTGCCGAGGATGCGCAACTGCGTCGGTTTGTCGAAATAGATCATCACGTTGCGACAGAAGATCACGTCGAACGTGTCGTTGATCGGCCAATGCTCGTCGAGCAGGTTCACCTGCCGGAACTCGATCATGCGTTGCAGCTCGGCGCGCACGCGCACATGGCCGGCATTGGCACCCGTTCCCTTGAGGAAGAAGCGCTGCAAATAACGTTGGTCGATCGACTTGACGGACTCGTCGCGATAGACACCGCGCTGCCCGGTCGCGAGCACCTTGGTGTCGATGTCGCTTGCGAGAATCTTGGCGTTGGACTGACCCGCATCGACGAGGGTCATCGCGATCGAATACGGTTCTTCACCGGTCGAAGCCGCCGCACACCAAAGCTTGACCGGCTTGCCCTTGGCTTGTTCGCGCACGAAGTCGGCCAGGATGGGGAAATGGTGCTGCTCGCGAAAGAACGAGGTCAGATTGGTCGTCAACGCATTAACGAACTCCTGCCATTCATCGCCGCCATTGGATTCGAGACGATCGAGATAGGCGCTGAACGTGCCGGTGCCGGTGGCGCGCACGCGGCGCGCCAGACGGCTGTAGGCCATCTGTTGCTTGGCGGGACTCAGGGCAATGCCCGCCTTCGCATAGATCAGCTTGCGAATGCGTTCGAAGTCCTGAGTCGAGAAATCGATCTCGCGGTCGAATGCTTCAAACGCGCCCATGGCCCACCTTTTCCTCGCTTGAATGAGGTTCGAATCCGGATGTCGTGATGCGTCCGATCAAAACTCTTCCCAGTCATCGTCGTTGCCCGCACCACGCGCTGCAGGTTGCGCAGCAGCGCTCGGCAAAGGCTTGGCGACGGGCTTCGGCGCAGGCTTGGGTGCGGCCGGCTTGGCCGCTTTGGCTTCCGGCGCAGCTTCGGGCTTCGCAGCGGGTTCGGCCGCGGTCATCGCCGGCTCGACGCGCGCAGCGGGCGCCGATGCCTTTTTGGGCGTCGTGCTCAACGGCCGCGTGGTCGGCTTCTTGGCGATGGTGGGACGGGCTTTGTATTGATGCACGGGCGCAGAGGCCGCGCGCACCGGCGCAGCCACCGGCGCCGCGAGTGCGAGCGGTGCGTTGCTGTCGAGGCGGAACATCGACACCGAGGCGCTCAAACGTTGCGCCTGATCCTTGAGGCTCGTGGCCGCAGCGGTGCTTTCCTCGACCAGCGCGGCGTTCTGCTGCGTCATTTCGTCGAGCTGGCTCACCGCCGTATTGACTTGCTGGATGCCCGCGCTTTGTTCGGCGGCGGCGGTCTTGGTCGCATCGAGAATCGACGCCACGTTCTGCGCGGACTCACGGATGAGCGACATCGCATGCACGGCGGAGTTGACGAGTTCAGCGCCTTCACGTGCCTTGTCGGCCGATTCGCCGATCAGGCCCTTGATGTCCTTGGCGGCATTGGCACTGCGTTGCGCGAGCGTGCGCACTTCGCTGGCGACCACCGCGAAACCACGGCCTTGTTCGCCGGCACGTGCGGCTTCCACCGCCGCGTTCAGCGCCAGGATGTTGGTCTGGAAGGCGATGCCATCGATCACGCTGATGATGTCGGTGATGCGGCGGCTGCTTTCGTTGATTTCGCTCATCACCGACTCGACCTTGCCGATCGCGTCCGACCCGCGGCTGGCCTGCTCGGCCGCATCGACGGCGAGCTGGTTCGCATGCACGGTCGCGTCCGCATTCGATTGCACGGTCGACGCCATTTCTTCCATCGAGGCGGCAGTCTCTTCGAGGCTGCTCGCTTGTTGTTCGGTACGACTGCTGAGGTCGACGTTGCCTTGCGCAATCTGCTGCGAATACGAGAGCACACCATCGGCCGACTGGCGCACCTCGGCGATCAGTTTGACCAAGGCCTGCTGCATATCGCCCATCGACGCCATCACGCTGCCGCCCGGCGCGTGCTGCGCTTCGGCCACATGGCTCAGATCGCCCGCGGCGACGCGCGTGGCCACATCCTTCAAGGACGACGGTTCACCGCCGAGCGCACGGGTCAGACCACGCGCGATGACGATGGCCAAGGCCACGGCGATCAAGGCCGCGACGGCGCTGACCGTCAACATCAGCGCACGGGCGCTCGAATAAGCCGAGCCCGACGATTCGACGTCGGCGCGCGAAACCTCGGCGAGGTAGTCGGCATAGTCCTTCGAAACGCGGCGCACTTCATTGAGCAGCGGCCGGCATTGCTTGTTCATCATGTCGATCGCTTCATTGCGCTTGCCTTCCGAGCCCAGGCGCACGATTTCAAGCGCCACCGGACCGTATTGGGCTTCAACCTTTTCCAGCGCGGCGAACAAAGACTTCTCTTTTTCGGTCGCCGACGGATCGGCGGCAATGGCGGCTTTCAGCTTTGCCAATGCATCCTGAACCTGTTTGTGGTCCGTACCCGCGGCCGCGCGTTCGGCATCGCGATCGGCGGGCTCCGTCACGAGCACGATATTGCGCGCGTCGACCGCGCGCCGATTGATCGCCAGACGGACCTCGGCCAAGGTCGTGTTGCGCACCAGATCGTTGGCGATGTAATCCGCGAAACGGTCGTTCGATGCACTGAGCTGGACGACGCCCGCGGTCGCGACGACGAGCAACAGCAGGATCACGACCCCGAATGAGCCGAGGAGTTGTTTACGTACCGACATCTTGCTGAGATCAAACATGTTCATTCCTTCGTGCGCCGCATTCAGAATTCCGACGCAATGTGAAACTTCCAGTTCAGGTCACGCTCTCGATCAACGCCATGTCGGCGCTGGTCATCAACTTTTCGATATCGACCAGGATCAGCATGCGGTCGATTTCCTTGCCGTCCTTGTCGGCCGCCTTGACCGAGCCCAGGCCGAGCACATAACTCACATCGAGCGCGCCCGAGAATTCCGGTGCTTCGCGGATTTGCTCCGGCGTCAGGGTCAGCACATCGCTCACGCTGTCGACCACCATGCCGACCACGCGATGCGCGATGTTCATGATGATCACGACCGTGAACGCGTCGTATTTGACGTCGCCGACGTTGAATTTGATGCGCATGTCGACGATCGGCACGATGGTGCCGCGCAAGTTCATCACGCCTTTGATGAACGCCGGTGCATTCGCGATGCGCGTCGGATTCTCGTAGCCGCGGATCTCCTGCACCTTCAGGATGTCGATGCCGTATTCCTCGCCGCCGAGACGGAAGGTCAGGAATTCGTTGACGGCCAGTTGTGCCGCCGACATGTTTTCAAAGCTCTCCACCGCGCCCATGGTCTGTACTCCAGTCAAATCAATTGGTTGATCGGTTCTCGTTCGGTGCTCAGTGGCGTGCCTTCTTCGCAACGCCGATCACATCGATGATCAGCGCGACACGCCCGTCGCCGAGGATGGTGGCGCCCGACACACCGGGCACCTTGCGATAGTTGGATTCGAGGTTCTTGACCACGACCTGATGCTGGCCGACGAGTTCGTCCACCAGCACCGCGGTGCGCGCACCGTCGGCTTCGACGACGACGAGAATGCCGCCTTGTTCGTTATGTCTGGGCGCTTCGAAGATTTCGGCCAG
Organism: uncultured Derxia sp.; assembly: GCA_963977835.1. Classification (GTDB taxonomy): domain Bacteria; phylum Pseudomonadota; class Gammaproteobacteria; order Burkholderiales; family Burkholderiaceae_E; genus CAXBRX01. The sequence goes on along the minus strand of CAXBRX010000244.1, from coordinate 535 downwards.
GGAAGCCACCGGCAGATACTCTTCGCGCACCTTGACCACGCGCCCGGCGTTGGCGATGGTCTTGATCTGATCGCCCGTCAGTTGCAACGACTCGACCACGCTCGCGATCGGGATGATGTAGATCTCATCGGACACCGAGACGCTCATGCCGTCCATGATGGCCAGCGTCAGCGGCAGCCGCACCGTGATGCGTGTGCCCTTGCCGAGTTGCGAATCGATTTCGACCGAGCCGTTGAGCGCGGCGATGTTCTTCTTGACCACGTCCATGCCGACCCCGCGGCCGGACACATCGGTGACCACTTCGGCGGTCGAGAAACCCGGCGCGAAGATCAGCGCCCAGACTTCCTGATCGGTCATGCCGTCGTGTACCGGCAGGCCTTTTTCGCGCGCCTTGGACAACAGCTTGTCGCGATTGAGGCCGGCGCCGTCATCACGCACTTCGATGACGATGGAGCCGCCTTGATGGAAGGCCGACAGCGTGATCGTGCCGGTCTCGGGCTTGCCGAGCGCACGGCGTTTTTCGGGCGGCTCGACG
>CAXBRX010000243.1:0-5536 GCA_963977835.1 uncultured Derxia sp. | reverse complement strand
TTTCACGCCGTGGCGCGGTTCTACAACGCGACCAGCCTGCTCACCAACCGCTTCCAACTGGCGCTCAAAGTCGGCTCGGTGGTGCTCTGGCAGTCGCCGCCGATCTACCACGATTCGTGGAACAGCGGGGCCATCGTCCGCGATCTGGGCGTGCTGCGCTTGCCGCCGACCAGTTGCCACCCGCTGTCAACGTCACAACTGGCGAGATAATGGACTAGTGAGCCAGGACCTGTCCGTCGTGCTCGTCACTGGCATGTCGGGGGCGGGTCGCTCGACGGCGACCCATGCCATGGAGGACCTGGGTTGGTTTGTTGTGGACAACCTGCCGCCCACTCTGATGACTGATTTGGTCGACTACGCATACGACCACCCATCCATCGCGCGTGTCGCTGCCGTGGTCGATGTGCGCGGCGGTGGTCCGGGCTCGCGCGAGACCGATGCCCTCGCCCCGGAAAACCTGGTGGCCGGCGCCCATGCGATCGTGCTTTCGGGCGGCTCGGTCTTCGGTCTGGCCGCCGCCGATGGCGTGGTCGCCCAACTGTCGGCGCGCGATGTCGGCCTGCATCTGCGCCCCGGCGCGCCGGCCATCCCCATCGTGCCGAGCGCTGTGTTGCACGACCTCGCCAACGGCGGCGACAAGGACTGGCAACTCGAACCGCCCTATCGCGCACTCGGCATGCAGGCGCTGGCCGCGGCTGGCGCAGACGTCGCGCTCGGCCTGGTCGGCGCTGGGCGCGGCGCGATGGCGGGCGTCATTCCGGGTGGCCTCGGCACTGCGTCGATCGACCTCGGCGGCGGCCTCATCGTCGGCGCGCTGGTCGCGGCCAACCCGATCGGCTCGGTCCACATGCCCGACGGACGCACCTTCTGGGCCTGGCCTTATGAAATCGAGAATGAATTCGGCGGCGTGCGCCCGGAAGGCGCGGTCGACGCGCGCGATCCGGTCCCCGATGAATCGCGGCTCGCTTCGTTCGGGCGGCTCACGCCCGGCGCCAACACCACGCTCGCGGTGGTCGCCTGCAATGCCGATCTGACCAAGACCGAATGCAAACGCATGGCGATGATGGCGCATGACGGCATGGCGCGCGCAGTGCGCCCGGCCCACACCCCGTTCGATGGCGACACGGTATTTGCGCTGGCCGGCGCCGCCCCCGATGCGGCTTGCGTCGCGCTCGGCGATGGCGCGGCACGCACCGTGGGCCTCGGCCGTATCGGCTCGGCAGCGGCCGATTGTCTGGCGCGCGCCATCGCCCGTGCGGTCTATACGAGCCAGCACGCGCAAGCGTCGGTCACGCGCCCGCAAGCCTGAACGCCGAAACGCCTCTCACGGACGCCCGAACAATCCTTGCAAGGCGTCGCGCAACACCCAGAACACCATGCGCGGCTTGCGGCGCGCCTGACCCAGCGCATAAGGCAACCAGGCGGTGCCAAACGGCACATACACACGCGCCTTCACGCCGAGCTCGCGCGCAACGCCGAGCGCCGCGCGCGTCGGCAGGCCGTACAACAATTCGAGTTCGCACGGCGTACCGGCAGCCTGCAAGCGTTGCAAGGCGGTACGTGCCAACACCGGATCATGGGTGGCCACCGCCACCACGGCCTGGCGGCCGGCCAATGCATCGACGACCGCCAGATAGCCGGCATTCAAATCGGCATCGGGCCAGGTCGGATCGACCCATTGGCCTTTGACGATGCGCACCCGCAGCGCGCGATCCTTGACGCGCGCGGCGTCGTCGACACTGCGCCGCCAACGCGCCGGCAAAGTGCAGCCGACGGCAACCTTGGCGGCCACGGCCGCATCAACGGCGGCGAAGGTCCGATCGGCATCTTCGGGCGCGTGCGAATCGAAATGCATGCCCACGTTCTTGGCGCCGGCTGCGCGCGCAATCTCGGCCAACAGGCCCGCATCGAATTTGAGCGCCGGCACCTTGACCGACAAATACGCATCGAGCCCTTCGGCGCCGAACATCTCGATCGCGGCCAGATCGGCATCGGCGATCACGCGCGGCGCTTCGTCGTCGCCGTTGAAATACCCGACCGTGTTGGCGCAACCCGCATCGCGCAGGCGCAAACAAGCGGCGCGTGCATCGGCCAAAGCCGGCCCGGCGATATAAGCCCGCGCGCAGCGCTGCATGACCCAATCGACGGCGGCGCGGCGCATCTGGCGCACCCGGCCGAGCACGTTGATGCGACGCGCCCGGGCCCAGGCCCACGCACTCGCATCGGCCGCAAAAGCGAGCCAGCCGGGCAGTCCGTGCGGATAGGTGTTGATCATCACGCATTCGTGCTGGGCCTGGGTCCAGGCCGCCGTCCAGGGTTCGGCGCTGCCGAGCATTTCGTAAGCGCGCAAGCCGCGCTCGGCCGCGTACTTGAGGGTTTGCAGCATCAGCAAAGTGCCCGGCGAACAACGCGCATAGGCTTCGTCGTAGCCGATCTTGAACAGCCAGAAGCGTTGCTCGCATTCGAGCGCGATCTGCATCCCGATCGCCTTGCCGTCGATGCGCAGGAAGGCCATGCGCAAAATGCCGCGCGCGCAGGCGGCGTGGGCATAGGCGCGGAAGAACGGGCCGCGCACTGGATCGACACCGAGCGCCGTGCCGTCGCGGCCCTTCCAGCTTTGCATCTCGACCGCGATCGCTTCATCGAGCAATCCATCGAGTTGCTCGGCGGTCGGCGTCAGCACTTCGCATGTCACGGCGCCGAATTTCTCGGCATGGCGCTGGGCCCGGCGAAAATCGGAGCGCCGGCCGGAATTGAATTGGGTTTCGGGGTTGATCCATTGCGCATCGAGCGCGAGTGTCGGCGCCGGATTGGTGGGCCGGATCTTGCACAGGCCACGCCCTTGCATCGCGCGTTGGAGCGCCGCGACGAAAGCCGCATTGGCCGGCATGCGTTCGAGTGCGAGCGGCGTTCGCGTGCGCACCAAGGCATCGGCAAGCGCCGCGGCGGCTTCGTCATCGGCGCACAGCATGTCGCACGGCTCACCGATTTCGGCCGCACCAATGAATTGCAAGCGCGGCACCAGACCGCCGCTGCGGCACAAAGGCGCGACGGCGGCGAGATCGGCGCCGCGGCGCAAGGTGAGCACGCGCAGACTGCCCAAGGCCGCGAAAAACCGCGCGGCCGTGCGGTTGAATGCGTAATGCGCTGTCGGCAGCGTCGCAGCAGCTTCCAAAGATTGCCACTGGGGAGCGAGCGCATCGAAACCGGCTTCGCTGTCCACCCATTGCGGCACCCACTCACCCGTTGTCCGATTGTTCATTCGAGCCTTCCAGGCACGCAGCGTGTCTTCAATCCGAAACTTGAGTCTGGCGCGACGGATCACCCGCCATTCCATGCTGCCGCCATCCGTCGCCAACGATTCCTTGTAGCGATGCTCGCCCGCCATCATGTCGTAGACCTGTTGGCCGTTGCGCGCATTCATCTCGATGGCCAGCGCGTGGCAGACCAGTCCTGGGCGTGCATGCTTTCCGCCGAGTGCGTAATCGAGTCCGGACTGGTAGTTATAGACCCGGCCACGCCAAACGAAGTTGTACAGATAACCGACCGTGTGCTCACCGGCGCGTAGATGCAGCAATTGCACGCCGCCCGCGGCGAATTGGGTGCGGATGAGTTGCGCGTGGAAATCACGGATGTAGGGTGCGGCAAAGCTGCCGGGTTCGCCGCGATCGGCCCAGGCGGCCTGATGCAAGGCGATCAGCGCTTCGAAGCAGGCGAGCGCTGCGTCCAGGCTTTGCGGTTGTTCGAGCACCAATGCGCCGAGCTTTTCGTACTCTTTGATGCTTCGTCTGATTTGCGCGCGAGTGTTGGCGCTCAAAAGTCCGAGATAATCGCCGTCGCGTGCGCGCACCCGGGTCAGATCGACCTGGTAGGTCGGCGAGCGTCGCGCATGCTGTGCATACCCGGCGCGAACATGCCGCGACCAATGCGCCGACGGTTCAACGCCCGGCAGATGCAATTCGTCCCAGCGCCGACTCAAGCGTGGCAATTGCTCGATGACCGCGCGCCGCACCAACTCCGCCTCGCCACGCCGGGCCAGAAGATCGTTGTACTCGATGGTGAGACTGTCGAACGCCGCGTCGCCAGTCGCGTTCAGGAACAGGCCGCGTGCCGAGACCGGCCCCATGTGCCTGCCGACGTGGCGACCGAGCACACCCAAGCCGATCAATTGACCCGCGCGCCGCACGCGCAGTATCCGAAACGACTTGGTGCTGGGCAGACTGGCGAGCCAGGTGCCCATCCAGGCCCAAGAAATGAAAAATGACGCGTCGCTGCACGCTTCGAGAGCCAGCCATTCGGCGCGCAATTGTTCGAGGCGGGTCAACGCGTCCAGCGTGACGACGACGCTTTCCATGTCCGATACGCCGATGCCTGCAATTGAAGAAGGTGCATCGGGCGGAGCAAGACGATACGCACGGCCTGCGATCGCATGGTCCATAGTGGGTGGCGCTGATTTTTCTGGTCTGGACTCGCTGGACGTTGCCCCGGGCTTCGTCGGCGCGTACCCCGCGCCTTTGAGCGCCGCCGAAGGTAATCCAGGCGCGCAACGGATTCCAGGCATTACCGCACGCAATGGCGCGTGCGCGCTTTTGGCGCACGTTCTCGATGCAGCCATCAGGCCCACACATCCTCGGTCTCACCGGGCATTGCGATCTGCGAGAGACGCGGCAAGGCCGCCAGCAATCGCTTGGTGTAGACATGTGAGGGAATTGTAAAGACCTGTTCCGTCGGGCCGTGTTCGACGATGCGCCCGGCCTGCATCACATAGACCCGATCGGTGATCGCGCGGACGATCGCGAGGTCGTGCGAGACGAACAAATAGGACAGGCTGCGCTGTTGCGCGATGTCGCCGAGCAGATCGAGGATCTGGGCGCGCACCGTCACATCGAGCGCAGAGACGGCTTCGTCGAAGGCGATGATCTCGGGCTCGGTGATCAAGGCGCGCGCGATCGCGATGCGCTGGCGCTGGCCGCCGGAAAATTCGTGCGGGTAGCGGTCGGCATCGGCCGCACGCAAGCCCACGCATTCGAGCACTTCATCGACCTTGCGGCGGCGTGTGCGCGCATCGGGCACCTGGTCGAGCAGATGAAACGGCTCGGCCACCACGCGCTCGACGCGCCAGCGCGGATCGAAACTGCCGAACGGGTCCTGGAACACCACCTGCAGCCGGCGCCGTTGCAGACGCAAAGCCGCGCCCCGCGCTTGCGACAAAGGCGCGCCATGCAGCGTGATGCTGCCGGCTTGCGGCGCATCGAGCGCGAGGATGGTGCGCAACAAGGTCGATTTGCCGCAGCCCGATTCGCCGACCAGGCCGACGCGTTCGCCCGCGCGCAAGACGAGCGAGACCCCATCGACCGCGCGCACGGTTTCGCGCGCGCCGAACAAGCGCTGGCGCGGGCGCCGGTATTCGCGCACCACGGCGCTGACGTCGAGCGCGACCGGCGCCTTGGAAAAATCGCGCGCCGCATGCTTGGCGACGTAGGTGGAATCGGCCAACAGGCGCTGGGTGTAAGGCGCCTGCGGCGCCGCGAGCACG
>CAXBRX010000242.1:0-5546 GCA_963977835.1 uncultured Derxia sp. | reverse complement strand
CTTTTATTTATTTACTAATCCACCATTCATGCATAATAACATTTTTGATTGGAAGATTTTTAGGTGTATTGCAAAGAATAGATTTTTTAATTCTCCTAACTATCTTTGCCATTGTTACAGGTGATTTTTTTATTATGTAACCGTCTCTTTTTATGTTTGTTAAAAGCATATATTTAACTTATGACTGATGACATATAACAAATAAGTTGCTTGATGCCTGTGAAGATGTTTTTGTCATAAGTTATCTGTTATTAGTTACTTGTTAATCTCTACATCGAGAACCTTCCTTCGGCATCGTCGCGCACACGGCTGCGCGGTTGGTTCGGTGGTGTCATGGTCGGCTACTCGGGTGCATCCGCCGCCGTGGCGACGGTCTGTGATCGGCGTCTGGCCCGCGCGGCAAGTCGCGGCGCGGAACTGCAAGGCGTGCCGGCGCCAAGGCCGGCCGGGGCGAATGGCACTAAGGGACGGCCGACCAGGCCAGGGCTGGCGCAGCCAAGCCACGGTCGTCGGCGTTGGCGCGCCCGACCAGACCGGCATCAACGGGGAACAGGAAGCGGATCACACCCGCATGGTAGTGGGCCGGCGCCGCGGCGCCAACCGGGACCAGCCCGAAGTGAGCACTGGAACGCCGGAAACCACCGCGCCGATTGGCCCTGCTGTTCTGCCACAAAGCGGGCCTCGCGTGAGACCGCTTTTCGCCGCTACACTGCCTGCGCACCGTGAGCCGGCCGCTGACGGCCGACGGCCGGTTTGCCCGGTGCGCCTTCGGCCTGGCGGCCCGCGCGCATGCCCGGCTGCACCGACATTCCTCCTCCCGACCCCGATCGCCATGACCGATGCTGCACTGCCCACCGCGAACGCCGACACCTTCGCCTACCTGAATTCGGCCACCCACCCGGGCTTTGCGCGCGCACCGGCCAGCCTGCCGCGCGCCCCGTTCGCCGTGGCCGGCGTGGCCTGGGACGGTTCGGTGACCAACCGTGCGGGCGCTCGTTTCGGCCCCGACGCGATCCGGCGCGCGAGCCACATGCTGTGCGACGCGACCCATCCGGTGTTCGATGTGGCGCCCGCGGGGCATCTGGTCGACATCGGCGATCTGGCCTTGCCCAACACCGCGCTCGACACCATGCGCGGCGCGCTGATGCCGGCCGCGCGCCACCTCATCGCGCACCATCACATGCTCTGGCTCGGCGGCGATCATTCGATCACCTTGCCTTTGCTGCGCGCCTATCGCGAACACCACGGCCGGCCGCTGGCGGTAGTGCATTTCGACGCGCATTGCGACACCTGGACCGATCATTTCGGCGAACCGTCTGGCCATGGCACCTGGGTGTATGAAGCGATCCAGGAAGGTCTGGTCGACCCCAGTCTGTTCACCCAGATCGGCATCCGTTCGTCGGGGGTGCGCGCGGCACGCGAATACGTGCGCGACCAGGGCGGTGTCATCCATACCGCGCGCGATTTGCGCGGCCGCGAAAACGAAGACCAGTTGCGCGCGGTGATCGACGGCGTGCGCAACCGACTGCACGCAGCCGGCGATGTGCCGGTGTATCTGTCGCTCGACATCGATTGCCTGGACCCCGCTTTCGCGCCCGGCACCGGTACGCCCGAGCCCGGCGGCATGACGAGCGCCCAGGTGCTGACCTTGCTCGAAGCCTGGTCCGATCTCAATTGGGTCGGCATGGATTTGTGCGAAGTCGCGCCGCCTTACGACCATGCCGAACTCACCGCGAGCGCCGCTGCGGTGTTCGTCTGGACCTATCTGTGCGGGCGCATCGCCCGGGGAGTTTGAACATGGCGGCCGGATTGCAAGCGCGCGACGAAGGACTGACCGAAAACTCGTGGTACGTGGCGAGCGCGCCGCGCACCGAGCATTGGCCGGCGCTTGGCACCGACATCGACACCGATGTCTGCGTGATCGGCGGCGGCTTGGCGGGCCTGTCGGCCGCGCTCGATCTGCGCGCACGCGGCTACCGCGTCGCGGTGCTCGAAGCGCGTGAAATGGGCTGGGGCGCCTCGGGCCGCAACGGCGGTCAGGCGCTGGTCGGCCTTGCCTGCGACATCGAAGTCATCGAGCGCCAGCTCGGCTTCGAAGACGCGCGCCGGGTCTGGGATACCACGCTCGAAGCCCTCGACCTGATCCATGAACGCCGCAGCAAGCATCGGATCGAGTGCGATTGGCAATCGGGCTATTTGTCGGTGGCGGTCAGCGAGCGCAAGACGCGCGACTTGCATGCCTGGTGCGAACAGATCGCGCAGCGTTACGGTTTTGCCCAGATGCGGCCGTTCGGCGCCGATGAAGTCCAGGACCGCATCGCCAGCCCGCGCTTCGCCGGCGGCGCCTTCGATCCGGTCTCGGGCCATTTGCATCCGCTCAAATACACGCTGGGTCTGGCCAGCGCCGCGGCCCAGGCCGGGGCCGCCTTGTACGAGCACACGGCCGCGGTGCGCATCGAGCGCGGCGCGGCACCCGTGGTGCATACCCGCGCGGCCGACGGCAGCGCGGGCCTCGTGCGTTGCCGCCATGTCCTGCTCGCCGGGAATGTGTATTCGGAAGAACTGGTGCCGGAAATTTCTACGCGCATCATGCCAGTAGGCACTTACATCGTAGCCAGTGCACCGGTCGGGGCCGAACGCGCACGCGCCCTGATTCCTTCGCGCGCCGCGGTCTGCGACACCAACTTCGTGCTCGATTATTTCCGGTTCTCGCACGACGATCGCATGCTGTTCGGCGGTCGGGTCAGCTACAGCACCGTCACCCCCATGAACCTGGCCGAAAGCATGCGCCGGCGCATGTGCGCGGTGTTTCCGCAACTGGCCGATGTGCCGATCGACCATGCCTGGGGCGGCTTCGTCGACATCACGATGAACCGCGCGCCCGATTTCGGCCGCATCGGCGACAACCTTTGGTATCTGCAAGGATTTTCAGGCCATGGCCTCGCGCTGACCGGCATGGCCGGGCGGCTGGCTGCCGAAGCGATCGCCGGACAGTCGGAACGTTTCGATGTCTACGCGCGGCTGCGCCATCACGCCTTTCCGGGCGGACGGCTGCTGCGCACACCGGCTTTGGTGCTCGCGATGGCTTGGTACCGCCTGCGCGATCTGCTCGGTTGAACCGAGGCCGCGCCCGCGTTCAGGACCAGACTTCGAGCACCTGGGCCGACATCTGCGGCGACGGCTCCTGACGGGTCAGGCCCACGGGCAGCCGTTCGCGGATCGCTTCGATGCATTCGGCGCGCAGCACCTCGCGCGACGGCAGATAGGCATCGCGGTGCAAGGCCCATTTGCGCGCGACCAGTTCGGTGGCGCCGCGCCGACTGACGATCCAGATTTCCCTCTTTGCTTCGACCTTCATGCCTTTTCCATACGCGCCGCACCCGCGACGCAGGCCGCATTGTCGAAGCGCACGTGAGCGTCGCCTGTGCGGGATCGCACACTCACACGCCGCAAAAGACGCGCATACCATGGAAGCGTGACATAGCGCATGTCTGGTCCCGCAGGTGCCGTTTCTTCGTCTTGACTATCATCTGCGCCTTGAGCGCAGGGCGCGCCTTTGACCCTCATGAGGACCACGACATGGCGATGGACGTCATCGATTACGAGATTTTCGGCAACGACATGCAGTACGTGGAGGTGGAACTCGACCCCGGCGAAGCCGCGATCGGCGAAGCCGGCGCGATGATGTACATGCAAGACGGCATCGACATGGACACCGTCTTCGGCGACGGCTCCGGTGCCCAGGGCGGCTTCATGGGCAAACTGCTCGGCGCCGGCAAGCGCCTGCTGACCGGCGAATCCTTGTTCACCACCGTCTATCACAACGAAGCCTCGGGCAAACGCCGCGTCGCCTTCGCCGCGCCCTATCCGGGCCGCATCGTGCCCATCGATCTGAGCCAGGTCGGCGGCACCCTGATCTGCCAGAAAGACGCCTTTCTGTGCGCGGCCAAGGGCGTGTCGCTCGGCATCGCCTTCCAGAAGAAAATCGGCGTCGGCCTGTTCGGCGGCGAAGGTTTCGTCATGCAAAAGCTCGATGGCGACGGCATGGCCTTCATCCATGCCGGCGGCATGCTGATGGAAAAGACCCTCGCCCCCGGCGAGACCGTGCGCGTGGACACCGGCTGCGTCGTCGCCTTCGCCCCGTCGGTCGATTTCGACATCCAGTACGCGGGCAAGATCAAGACCGCGCTGTTCGGCGGCGAAGGCCTGTTCTTCGCCACCTTGCGCGGGCCTGGGCGGATCTGGCTGCAATCCTTGCCGCTTTCGCGCATGGCCGACCGCATCGTGCTCGCCTCGCGCGCAGCCGGCGGCCGTCAGCGTGAAGAAGGCTCCTTGCTCGGCGGCCTCGCCCTGGGCGGTTTGCTCAGCGACGACGAATGAACGAGACCATCGCCGCGCGCCTGTACACGCGCGGCGCCGCCGAGGCGCGCACCGTCACGCTGGCCTGGCGCGGTGCGGCGCTGGAAATCACGCCCGACGTGGGCACGCCCTGGCTGGTCCAGGCCGGCGTGCTCGCCTTCGAAGCGCGCGGCTTCAATCACACCCAGCTCGCGGTGCGCTGGACCGAGCAAGGCGAACACCGGTTGTTGATGCTCGACACCGATGCTGCCGCCGCCCTGACCGACAGCGTGCCCGGCGTGCTGCGCGAACGCGTCGATCGCGTGCGCGGCACCCGGCGGCGCACCGAGCGGCGCTTTCGTCTGGGCGTCGCTGCACTCATCCTGTTCGTGTTTCTGCCGATCGGCGGCCTGATCGCCTTCTGGTTCGAGGGCGATGCGGTGGTCGATTGGGCGGTCGCGCATGTGCCGTCCAGCGTCGAAGCCGGCATCGGCGAGGTGGTCCTCGCGCAAACCCAGGCCCAGCACCGGCTGATCACCTCGGGGCCGCGTTACGACGCGGTGCAGACCATCGCGCGCCGCCTCGTGCAGCCCGGCGAAAACCTGCGCTTTTATGTTTCCGACGCGCCCGAGGTCAATGCCTATGCCGCGCCCGGCGGCGTGGTCGTGGTCCAGGCCGGTCTGTTGCAAGCCGCGACCGACGCGGAACAAGTGGCCGGCGTGCTCGCGCATGAAATCGCGCATGTGGAGTTGCACCACAGCCTGAAGCTCTGGGTGCAAGCGGCCGGCGTGCGCGGCCTGGCCTTGATGATCCTCGGCGATTGGGAAGTGCTCGTGAACGCCGGCACCGAGCTTGCGCAATTGAAATTCTCGCGCGACGCCGAAAGCGCGGCCGATCTGCGTGCGGTCGAGCGCATGCGCGCCGCGCAGATCGACCCGAACGGCCTGCCGCGCTTCCTCGCCTTCGTGTTGCGCGACCAGACCGGGCCCGAACTGCCGGGCTGGTTGTCCACCCATCCGGTCACCGTGCAACGCATCAGCGCGATCGATCATGCGATCAGCGCCGAAGGCATCAACCGGGTGCATCCGTTCGAGATCGATTGGGCTGCGGTGCGCGATCCGGCCCGCGCCGCTGCGGCGGCGGGCGCCGACGCGCAAACGGCAGCAAACACTTCGGCGCCAGCCGCCTCGCCACCAACGGCCGCGCCG
>CAXBRX010000241.1:0-5548 GCA_963977835.1 uncultured Derxia sp. | reverse complement strand
ACGAAGCTTTGGCGCAACGTTGCGCCAGGTTGTTGCCCGCAGTGCGCTGAGTGCATGGTTAGTGGGCGGCTGGCGCGGTTACCATGGCGCACCTCCAACTCGTTTGACGTCTTTGCCATGCACTTGATAGCAAAACAATTGTGCGCGGGCGTGTTGATCGGCGCTTGCGCCTTCGGCGCCGCTCAGGCTGCCGATGCGGCCAAGCCCAACGCCAGCTTTCCCGCTTTCATCGCGAAATTCCGCGCCGCCATTTCGGCAGGCGATCGCGCCGGCGTTGCGGCCTTGAGCCGCTTGCCTTTGCGTGATGACGGCAAGCCCATGACCGCCGCCGATGCTGCCGAATACGTGGCGCCGTTTTTCGGCCCTTTGCGCAAGTGTGTGCTGAAGGCCAAGCCGGAAGCCGACGGCGCCGAGTACTTCATCTTCTGCGGCGAGCAAGGTCTGGGCTTTGCGCCCGTGAACGGCGAATACCGCTTCACCGAATATTTCGCCAACGATTGAGCGTCAGCGCCGCGCCAGGGCCGGTCGTGCCGGCCCCGGCGGGCGTCATTCCACCGGCAGGAAATCGGGCGTCGAAAGATAGCGCTCGCCGGTGTCGTAATTGAAGCCCAGCACCGTCGCGCCGGCCGGGAGTTCCGGCAGCTTTTGCGCGATGGCGGCGAGCGTTGCACCCGACGAAATCCCGACCAGCAAGCCTTCTTCACGCGCCGAGCGGCGTGCGTATTCCTTGGCCGCATCGGCCTCGACCTTGATCACGCCGTCGAGCAACTGGGTGTGCAGATTGGCCGGGATGAAGCCCGCGCCGATGCCTTGGATCGGATGGGGCGAGGGCTGGCCGCCGCTGATGACGGGCGAGGCCGCGGGCTCGACCGCAAACACCTTGAGCTTGGGGAACTTGGCCTTGAGCACCTGGGCCACGCCGGTGATGTGGCCGCCGGTGCCCACGCCGGTGATGATCGCATCGAGTCCTTCCGGGAAATCGGCGAGGATTTCCTGGGCCGTGGTGCGCACATGCACCTCGATGTTGGCCGGATTCTCGAATTGCTGCGGAATCCAGGCGCCGGGGGTTTTCTCGGCGAGTTCCTGGGCGCGTGCGATCGCGCCCTTCATGCCTTTTTCCTTGGGCGTCAGATCGAAGCTCGCACCGTAGGCCAGCATCAGGCGGCGGCGCTCGATCGACATGCTTTCGGGCATGACGAGGATGAGTTTGTAGCCTTTGACCGCGGCGACCATCGCCAGGCCCACGCCGGTATTGCCCGAGGTCGGCTCGATGATGGTGGCGCCGGGCTTGAGCACGCCGCGCTTTTCGGCGTCTTCGATCATCGCGAGCGCGATGCGGTCCTTGATCGAACCGCCGGGGTTTTGGCGCTCGGCCTTGATCCAGACCTGATGAGTGTTGCCGAACAGCTTGGCGAGTCGGATGTGCGGGGTGTTGCCAATGGTCGCAAGGACGTTAGGGGCTTTCATGAGATGCGCTCCGGTCGAGATGGCGAAGAAGGAATGCCCGTCACCATACGCTTGTGCCAGCGGGGCACGAAAGCATTTGGCGTTAGGTGCTCATGACGATGAAATCGATACGCAAATGTGAGGTTCTGCACGCGAACGCCGGACCACGATCGCACGACACGGCGAAGTTCCTATAGCACGCACCGTATAGGCGGATAGATTGGTCAGGGTAAACACTAGGCGTGCGCGCCCTTGCGCACGGTGCCCAACCTTTGATCGAAAGCCTGATGCAGACCAAAACCACTTGGCCTTCTCGCGTAGTGCTTCTGTCGGCGTGCCTGGCGGCATTGCCTGTCCGGGCGCAAGACCAATCGGTGCCCGATTACAGCCTTGAGGATCTGCTCAAGGTGGAAGTCGTGACCGCGTCGCGTAAATCCCAGGACTTGCTCGAAGTCCCGGCGGCGGCGTACGTCCTGACGCATGACGACATCGAACGCTCGGGCGCGACCAGCCTGCCCGAAGCCTTGCGGCAGGTGCCGGGGGTGCAGGTGGCGCGTTTGAGTTCGGGCGTCTGGGCGGTATCGGTGCGCGGTTTCAACGATCGGTTTTCCAACAAGTTGCAAGTGCTCGTCGACGGGCGCAGCGTGTATTCACCGCTGTTCGCCGGCGTGTTGTGGGAAGGCGTGCAGGTGCCGTTGGCCGACGTCGAGCGCATCGAGATCATTCGCGGCCCGGGCGCCGCGGCCTGGGGCGCCAACGCGGTCAATGGCGTGATCAACATCATCACGCGCAAGACCACGGCCGACCGTGGGACGATGACGAGCATCGGCGCGGGCGACCGGGGCCAGGTCATGGCCTACGCGCGCCACGCCTTCGCGCCGGCCGAAAATTGGTCGGGCCGTTTGTGGGCGCAAAGCACGCGCAATGCGATCAGCCATACACCGGGTTCAGTGTCGATCGACGATGCGGCGACGCTGGCGAGTGCGGGCGCACGCATCGACCAAACCGAAGCCGGTGTCTCGCGCACCTTGAATGTCTCGGTCTTTCATTCGGATCTCGATTACGGGCTCGATCGTCCTTTGCTCGTGCCGCCTTACGGCGCCGCGGTGCAGGCGCATCAGGATTACCAGGGCGCGAACTTCACCTATCGCGAAGAGCGCACGCTGACCAGCGCCTCCGATTTCGCGATGCAAGTCAGTGCCGAACATACCGACCTGGAGATGTCGCCCGCCGATGAAGGCCGCAACAAATTTTCGGTCGATGCCCAGCACAGCGTGCGCTGGCTGCGCAATCACGAACTGGTCTGGGGCGGTGCGCTCAGTTATTCGGGCGACCATCTGACCGGCGCTTATCCGTTGGATTTCGAAGGCTTGCAGGTGGAGTACTCGGTCTGGAGCCTGTTCGCCCAGGATGAATGGCGGCTGAGCAGTCTGCCGCTGACGCTCTCGTATGGCATGCGCGTCGATCGTTCGACGCTCAATGGCAGTACATCGGTGCAACCGAATCTGCGGGCGCTCTGGACCTTGACGCCGGGGCAGGTGGTCTGGGCATCGCTCGGGCGCGCCAAGCGTCTGCCGTCGCGCGCCGAGTATTCGGCCAACATCGCATTGCGAGTGATTCCGCCCAGTGTGGCATCGCCCTTGCCGGTCGAGGCCAGCTTGGTTGCGCGTTCGGCCGATCAGGCCGGCGACGAGCGGCTCGACATGCTCGAGGCCGGGTATCGCGGCGAGTGGTCGAACAACATGTTCTTCGATGCGACGGCTTTCATCGGGCGCTACCGTGATCTGCGTGAGACGCGCGCCTTGACGCCGTATCTGGCGCAGGACCCGTTGCGTTATGTGCAACCCGTGGTCGCCGACTGGCACGGCAGGGCCGACGTCAGCGGCGCCGAACTGGCGTTCGAATGGAAGCTCGCGCGCGATCTGCGGACGCGTTTGAGCGCGAGCCATCTCGAATTGCGCGCCGACGATGCGACGCTGAACGCTTCCGAGAAAAGCATCATCGAAGGCGGCGCGCCGCGCAACCAGGCGTCGGCGCAGATCGTCTGGCAGGTCGCGAGCGCGCATGAACTCGATTTCACCTACCAGCATGTCGGCGCGTTGCGCGCATATGCGATCGACGGCTACAACCGTTTCGATGCGCGCTGGGCGTGGCGCGTCAGCCGCGACATCGAGGTGGCGCTGGTCGGTCAGAACATTGGCGCGGGTGGGCATACCGAGTTGTATCCGACGTATCTGGCGGCGCCGCTGACCGAGGTGCGCAACAGTTGGTACGCCAAGCTGACGATGAAATTTTAGGTACTCATGACCCGTTTTCGTCCCTGGCTTGGCCGGCGTTCTGGCCGCATTGCCGCGATGCTCGCGGTGATGCTGTTCGGCCTGATCGTCCACGGGGTGGGGCGGGGCGCCGAAAGTCTCAGTGGCCCGCAGGTCAAGGCGTGGTTCGTGGTGAACTTCCTGAAGTTCACGACCTGGCCCGAACGGCGGCCGAACACGGTCGATGTCTGCACGCTGGGGCAGGACGCCACCGTGCCGGCCTTGCATGCCTTCGAAGGACGCCAGATCGACGGCATCGCGCTGCACATCCGCACCGCCGTCACGGTGCCCGAAGCGCTCGGATGTCATGTCATGTATGTGGCCGGCAGCGAAAGCCGGCGCGTGAGCGCGATCGCGAAGGCGCTGGCGACCCAGGCCGTTCTGACGGTGTCCGACATCGAGGGCTTCATCGACGCAGGCGGCATGATCGGCCTCGTGCCGCAGGACGACCGTTATGTTTTCGAAGTCAATCTCGACGCAGCGCACGGTGCGGGATTGACGCTCGGCACGCCGATGTTGCGGCTGGCGCGTCGGGTCATCAACACCAAGGTGCATTGAGATGGGGCTGTTCGCGCGAATTTCACGTTGGGCCAATGCCGGCCTCGGACGTCGGGTCCTGCTCGGCGTGCTGGTGGCGATGGCGGTGGCCGAGACGGCCAGCGTCGTGCTGCTGAGCGCCGGCGTGATCGGCCGGCGCATCGACGCCATGAACACCCAGACCGAGTCGAGCGCGGCCATCGTGGCCGATGCGGTGCAGGCGGCGCTGACCTTCGAAGACAAGCGCGGTGCCGAGAACGTGCTCGCGAGCTTCAAGAGCATGAAGCTGTTGCGTGACATGTTCCTGGTCAACGCGCGTCGCGAACTGGTTGCGCAATACCGGCCCGAAGGCCTCGCGCCGGTGCCGTCCGAGCTGCTGTCCTTACCGGTCGGGCGTCAGGGCGGTTTGTTCAACGGACAATTGATCGTGGTCGAGCCGGTCGGCTCACGCGATGCACCGGGCGGCTATCTGATCGTGCGTGCCGACACCACGCCGGTGCTGGCCAATATCACCGCCGAAATCGTGCAGATCGTGGTGATCCATCTGGCCGCGTTGCTGGCCGCCGTGCTGGTCGCGCGCCGCAAGCTGCGTGCGATCACCGAACCCGTGGAGGCGCTGGCGCGCACCGCGCGCGAAGTGGCGCAGAACAAGGATTACACGCGGCGCGTCGATTACGCGCGCGACGACGATGTCGGCACCCTGGTCGCCGATTTCAACCACATGCTGAGCGAGATCGAATCGCGCGACCGCATGCTGCTCAGTCAGCACGGCGCACTCGAATCGCAGGTGCACAAGCGCACCGCCGAGTTGCAGCACGCCAAGGAAGCCGCAGAGACCGCTAACATCGCGAAGTCACGATTCCTGGCCAACATGAGCCATGAAATCCGCACTCCGATGAACGGCGTGCTCGGCCTGACCGAATTGCTGCTGGCCGGAAGGCTCGAGCCCAAGCAGCGCGAGCAACTCGAGGCCGTGCGATTGTCGGGGCAAAGCCTGATCGGCATCATCAACGACATTCTCGATTTTTCGAAGATCGAGGCCGATCGCATCGAATTGGAGAACATCGTTTTCGATCCCAAGGCGATTGCGGCCCGCGTCAATGGCCTGCTGAGTGTGCAGGCCGCCGAAAAAGCGCTCGATCTGCGCCTCGTTTGTGCCAACGACCTGCCTCGGGCCTTGGAGGGCGATCCTATGCGTTTGCAGCAGGTGCTGACCAACTTGGTCGGCAATGCGCTCAAATTCACGCAGT
>CAXBRX010000240.1:0-5555 GCA_963977835.1 uncultured Derxia sp. | reverse complement strand
CTCAGGCGCCGCGCTGCGCTTCCTGCGCGACGCGGTGCGCGTCCCAGGCGGCTTGCAGATGCAGCCAGAACGCCGCATCCACACCAAAGCAGCGCGCGAGGCGCCAGGCGGTATCGGGCGTGATGCCGCGGCGTTCGCGCACGAGTTCGTTGAGGCGCCGGCGCGACATGCCGAGTTGCCGCGCGAGTGCGTCTTGCGACAAGCCCGTGGGTTCGACGAAACGCGTGAGCAGAAACCGCCCCGGATGCATGGGCCGGCGCACGCGCGCGGCGCGCAAATGCGTGAGGCGTTGCGCGGGAAAAAAAGCGGCGCGAGGCTCCCCTGAGAAGCCCGCGCCGGATTCGCCCTGCTTGATCGTTGCCATTGGCGTTCTGTGTCGCCCTCGGTGTTCAGTCCTTGAACATGCGCCAGCCGCTGATCATGGTGCTGATCAGGCTTTGGCGGCTCATGATGTCTTCGCGGATCGCGGCGTACACATGCAGCAGCACGAAGATGACCGTGACCCACAGCCCCATGTGGTGCCAGCTATGCACTTGCATGCTGTTGCCGCCCACGGCGCTGATGACCCAGCCGAACATGGTCGAGGCCCACGAATCGGCGCCCAGGCCTTCGCCGTAGAGCGCGAAGCCGGTGCAGATCATGTAGAACGCGCCGATGGTGAAGAACAGGAACATGAACAAATGCGCCATCGGGTTGTGGCCGGTGTACTTCTTGGGCTCGCGCACCAAAAACATGTACCACTTGAGCTCGAACCAGACTTCGTACCACCACTGCAGATTGAAAATCGGCAGGATGAACAACTGGCGCGCATGCTCGTTGCCCACGATGGCCCAGTAGATGCGGCCGATCCAGGCCACCGCGAAAATCCAGGCGGCCGAGAAATGGGCGAAGCGGATGTAGCCCATCATGAAGTGCTCGCTCGCCTCGCCACCCAGGCTCGGCAACGGCCGGGCAATCAGATAGCCGGTGATGGCGAGCACCGTGATGCACAACGCATTGACCCAGTGCCACAACCGCACCGGCGCTTCATAGACGTAAACCGCCTTGACGAGCCGGGCCTCGTGATCGAGTTCGAAAGCGTCTTCTTTTGCCAGCATCGCAGTCTCCTTGCGAGTGGAATCAACGCACCTGGACGCGCGACATTTCCTGTCCGTCCGGGCTCATCACGTGCGTGGAGCACGCGAGACACGGGTCGAAGGAATGCAGCGTGCGCAGGATCTCGAGCGGCTGGTCGGCCTTGGCCATGGGCGTGTTCATCAAGGAAGCTTCGAACGCGCCGATCTGGCCCTTGCTGTCGCGCGGGCTGCCGTTCCAGGTCGTGGGCACCACGGCCTGGTAGTTGTCGATCTTGCCGTCCTTGATCTTGATCCAATGGCCGAGCGCGCCGCGCGGCGCTTCGGTGAAGCCGGCGCCCTTGGCTTCCTTGGGCCACGAAGCCGGATCCCATTTGTCGATGTTGGCCGTGCTGGTGTCGCCCGCTTTGCAGGTGGCGATGAGCTTGTTGTAGAAGTACTTGAGCTTGTCGGCGGCCCATTGCGCTTCGAGACCGCGCGCGGCGGTGCGGCCGAGCGTCGAGAACAAGGCTTGCAGCGGCAGGCCGAGGTCTTTGAGCACCTTGTCGACCGGGTCCTTGAACTCGGGGTTCTTCTGGACATAGCCGATGACGTAGCGCGCGAGCGGGCCGACTTCCATCGCGTTGCCGCGCCAGCGCGGCGCCTTGATCCACGAGTACTTGCCTTCTTCGTCGAGGTTCTCGATGTTGGTGCGCGTGCCCTTGGTCTTGGCGCCGAGCACATAGTTGGGCTCGGTCACGCCGTCCCAGGGGTGCAGGCCCTTGGTGCCTTCGGGGTACTTGTACCAGCTATGGTCGACATGCTCCTGGATCTGTTCCGGATCCTTGAGGTCGACTTCATGCACCTTGGTGAGGTCGCCGTTGATGATGGCGCCGCGCGGCAGCAGCAGGTTCTTGGCGCTGTAATCGTTGGCATGGTCGGGGATGTCGCCGTAGGAAAGCACCGACAAGCCCGAAAGGCCACCGCCGTAGGTCCAGTCTTTGTAGAAGCTCGCGATCGCGAGCAGGTCGGGGATGTAGACCTGTTCGACGAAGGTGATGGTGTCGTCGATGATCTTGCCGACGAGGTTCAGCCGCTCGATGTTGATCGCGCCGACCGCCCCGGTGTCGTTGAGGTTGATCGCGCAGGGCATGCCGCCCACCAGCCAGTTCGGGTGCGGGTTCTTGCCGCCGAACACGGTATGGATCTTGACGATTTCTTTCTGGAAATCGAGCGCTTCGAGGTAATGCGCGACCGCCATCAGGTTCGCTTCGGGCGGCAGCTTGTAGGCCGGGTTGCCCCAATAGCCGTTGGTGAAGGGGCCGAGCTGGCCGCTTTCGACGAACTTCTTGAGCCGGTTCTGCAGATCGCGGAAATAGCCGGGCGAAGACAACGGCCAGCTCGAAATGCTTTGCGCGAGTTCAGACGTCTTCTTGGGGTCGGCCTTGAGCGCCGAGACCACATCGACCCAGTCGAGCGCGTGCAGATGATAGAAGTGCACGAGGTGGTCATGCACTTGCAGCGTGAGCTGCATGATGTTGCGGATGCTGTTCGCGTTCTCGGGGATCTTGATGCTGAGCGCGTCTTCGACCGCGCGCACCGACGTCAAGGCATGGGTGCCCGTGCAGACGCCGCAGATGCGTTCGGTGAAGGCCCAGGCGTCGCGCGGATCGCGGCCCTTGAGGATGACTTCGAGGCCGCGCCACATCGTGCCGGTGGACACCGCGTTGCGGATCACATTGTTGCTGTCGAGGTTCACTTCGACGCGCATATGCCCTTCGATCCGGCAGACCGGATCGACCACCACGCGCTTGCCGGAATTGTCGAGCTTGAAGCCCTGGGTTTCGTAGGCGCCCATGATTACTTGTCTCCTTGCTTCGGAACTTCGATGCCCGTCTTGTTGCGTGCGCGTGCCAGGGCGCTGACCGCCGCATGCGCCGCGATGCCCGCGCCGACCACTGCCGCCGCGGTGCCGCCGACCTTGTCGGCATTGGCTTCGATGCCGAACTGCTTGATGTCGGTCACGCGGTCGTAGAACGAGCCCTTGTCCCAGAAGCCGTCTTCGGAGCAGCCGATGCAGCCATGGCCCGAAGCGATCGGGAACGACACGCCGTCGTTCCAGCGCGTGGTCGAGCAGGCGTTGTAAGTGGTCGGGCCTTTGCAGCCCATCTTGTAAAGGCAAAAGCCCTTCTTGGCGCCGTCGTCGTCCCAGTTCTCGACGAACTGGCCCGCGTCGAAATGCGGACGGCGGTAGCACTTGTCATGGATGCGCTGGCCGTAAAACATCTTGGGGCGGCCTTGACGATCGAGCTCGGGAATGCGGTCGAAGGTCAGCATGTAGGTCACGACGCCGGTCATCACTTCCGCGATCGGCGGGCAGCCCGGCACCTTGATGATGGGCTTGTCGGTGATGACTTTGTGGATCGGCGTGGCCTGGGTCGGGTTGGGCTTGGCGGCTTGCACGCAGCCCCACGAAGCGCAGGCGCCCCAGGCGATCACGGCCTTGGCGTCCTTGGTCACTTCCTTGAGGCGCTCCACGAACGGCCGGCCGCCGTGGATGCAGAACATGCCGTCTTCGTTGAGCGGCGGATTGCCTTCCACCGCGACGATGTAATTGCCTTTGTACTTCTTGGTGATCTCGTCGAGGATGGCCTCGGCCTGGTAGCCGGCGGCGGCCATCAGGGTGTCGTCGTAATCGAGCGAAAGCATCGACAGCACGACATCCTTGGCCAGCGGATGCGCCGAGCGGATGAACGACTCCGAACAACAGGTGCATTCCAGGCCGTGCAACCAGAGCACCGGGGTGCGCGGCTTGTTTTCAAGTGCATGCGCAATCCGCGGAATGGCCGCGGAGCCCAACCCCAACGACGTGGCGGTCAGGCTGCAGAACTTGAGAAAGCTGCGCCGGGTGATGCCCTGGCGGCGCAGTACGTCGTAAAAGGTCTCGGTCATCTCGCGTGTCTCCTCGATACGGCGGGCTTTGTATGCCGGCCGGATGGAAAGGAACTGATCAAGTGTCGTGCCACCGCGCCGCAGCGAAGAATTTCTCGTTACGGCTCAAGGTGTTACCAAACATACGCCTAAAAACCTGGCAGCCAAACTGGAAAGTAAATTACCAGTACCGGTATGCACTCGGTCGGGTTGCTTGCCATCCCCATCAGCGCCGCGATTCAGGCGCGCGCCACCGGCCGGATGCTGATCCGGCGCTCGACGCAAGGGTCCAATGCCAGCACCCAGGCCTCGACATGGTTGCGCAAAGCACTGGCGTCGCGCACCGTGCAACCTTCGAGCGCGGCGGCCAGCGCGCCGCGCGGATGGAAGTTCCATTCGGTCGGCGCCACGATGGTGTATTCGGCGACCCGGCCTTCGGCCAGCCGCAGGCGGTGCAACAACATGCCGCGCGCAGTCTCGACGCGCGCCAGCGCATGGCCGGCATCAAGCGCCTGGGCGTCGATCCAGCGCTCGGGCGGCGACGCGCCACGCAGCACGCTCAGACAATGTTCGAGTGCGACCACCCGCGCCATCAACCGAGCGCCGATTTCCCAGCCATCTTGTTGAAGATCGGCCACCCGCGCGTCGTGCGCATAGGCGATGACGGCGCCGGTTTCGGCGGGCGCGTCGTACCAGGTGGGGGTTTGCGCAAAACCATCGGCCAGGCCGATCGGAAAGCCGAGCCGCAAATCGGCCAGCGCGATGTAGGGCAAGGGCTTGACGCGGTTCTTGATCGACGCGCGCAATTCATGGCGCTCGAGCGCGCCGAGCAAGGCCGGGGCGTCGTGCGCGACGATGCGTTCGAGCGCACCACCGACCACCGCGGCCGCGGCCAGCGCATTGCTGCGCGTGCTGCAGGTCCGCAACGCCGCTGCAGCCGCCACCAAGGCGGGCCGGTCGGGCGCCAGGCCGAGCGCGGCCGGCCAGTCGATCCAGAGCCGCCACAAATGCTCGAAAGCCATTTCGGCGGCCAATGCGGCATGGGCATCGGCGTAATCGATTTCCTCGTCGTGTTCCAGCACGCTGGCCGCCACCCGCGCGCACAACGATTGCGCGCGTCCGCACAGCGAGAACAGCATGGGCACGAGGGCCAAGGCTTCCATCACCGAGCGGCCGATGAGCACGCGCGACGCGAGCGGGCGCGAAGACGCGATGCGCACCCGGCGCACGAGTTCGCCGTCCCAGGCGATGTCGATATCGAGTTGTCCGCTGTCGATCATGGATGAAAGCCTAGCAGCGGCAACGCGCCGCCGGGTACAAAACGCCCGCACCGGCTCATGGGCAAGCGAGGTAGCGCCGGTCGGAGGCCACGCGCCGCTCGCGGTCGAGAAGGGTGATGCTGACTTGCTGCGCGACCATGTCGTAGCCGATCACGGCCATCACGGCGCCGCCATCGAGCGGACGCGCCACCAGCCCCGCGCGCTGCGCGGCACCACGCAAGGTGCCGCAATCGAGCTCGGCTTGCAGATCGTGGATGCGTCGCTGCAGATCCCAGGGGTAGCGGTCAGCCTC
>CAXBRX010000239.1:0-5602 GCA_963977835.1 uncultured Derxia sp. | reverse complement strand
CAGCGCGTGCCGAAGGCCGTGCTGTGCCTGCTGAGCGCACTGCAGTTCCATGAAATCGGCACGCAACTGCCGCACGAAGTCTGGGTCGCGCTGCCCGAAGGCAGTCAGGCGCCGACACTGAGCTACCCAACACTGCGCATCGCCCGCCTGCGAGGCGCCGCGTACAGCGACGGCATCCAGACCGTGATCGAGCACGGTGTTCCCATCCGCGTGTACAGCGCCGCCAAGACGGTCACGGACTGCTTCAAATTCCGCAACAAGATCGGTCTGGATGTGGCGCTGGAGGCGCTGAAAGATGCCTGGCGCACGCGCAAGGTCACCATGGCCGAGCTGAGCCACTTTGCGAAGATCAATCGCGTCGAGCGGGTCATGCAGCCCTATCTCGAGGCGATGGCGCAATGAGCGCGAACGTCTGCGCTTCCATCTTGGCCCGGCTGTTGACGCTCGCCAAGCAACAGGGCGTCGACTACAACTTGCTGCTCAATCGTTACGCGATGGAGCGCTTGCTCGCCCGCATCGGCGCATCGAAGCATGCAGACCGCTTTCTGCTCAAAGGGGCGCTGCTCTTTGCGCTGTGGTACGACACCCCGCACCGTCCGACCCGGGATGCCGATTTGTTGGGCTTCGGCCCCGACGATGAAGCGCACCTGATCGTCACCTTCCGCGAGGTTGCGGCCATCGATTTGGGCGATGGCATCGTGTTCGCCCCTGAATCCGTGAAGGCGCAAGCCATCCGCGAAGACAACACCTATGGCGGCACCCGCATCACGCTGGTGGCTCACCTGGGTACCGCGCGTTGCGCGCTGCAAATCGACGTAGGCTTTGGCGATGCGGTGACGCCGGGGCCGCAGACCGCGACCTATCCCGCCTTGCTGAGCGATTTCCAGGCGCCGACGTTGCGGGTGTATCCGGTCTACACCGTGATCGCCGAGAAGTATCAGGCCATGGTGATGCTGGGTCAGGCGAACAGTCGCATGAAGGATTTCTTCGACCTCGCGGTGATTGCACGGCGCACGGAATTGGCGGGCGCCACGTTGGCCGCGGCGATTGCCGCCACCTTCGCCAGGCGCCAGACCGTGCTTCCCATCGAGCATCCTCTGGCTTTGACGAAGCAGTTCAGCGAAGACGCTGCCAAGCTGCGCCAGTGGCAGGCATTTTTGAACAAGAACCGTCTCGAAGCCGCGAGCCTGGGCGACACCATTGCGCTGTTGCACGACCTGTTGTGGCCGCCCACCGTGGTTGCGGCTGCTGGCAGTCAGGCGACGGCCACTTGGCGTCCGGACGCGTTGCGCTGGGTTTGAGCCGCAGGCCGAGGCATCGGTCCTGGCGGCGCGGTCTCACTCCTCGCTCAAATACCCCCGCTTCAACTGCTCCTGCTGATTCTGGAAAATCGCCATCGCGGTGGTCATGCGCAGGAAGCCGAAACGTTTGTAGAACGGCTCTTTGCCGGGCACGGCGTAGAGCAGGATCTTTTTGTGCCCGCGCGTGCGTTCGAGAAGATGCTGGACGATGGCTTTGCCGAGTCCGGTGCCCTGGTGGCTGGGCATGACGGCGATGTCGCCGAGGTAGGCGCAATCGACGCCGTCGGCCAGGGCGCGGCCTGCGCCGACGAGGCGCGCGTCGTCATAGATGAAGCAGGTGTGCATGCTGTTGGAAAACGCGGTGCGCAATTGCTCGGCCGTTTTGTTGCCCAAGGGCGCGGCGCGGTACAAGCCCGCGAGTTCGTCCCAGTCCACGGTGTCGATGCCATATCGCCATTCGAGGGCCATGCGGTTTCCTTTCCTGAGGTTGGCGCTCAGCCGGCGAGTACGAAGGCGATCAAGCAGACATTGGCGAGCGTGATGATTGCGAACAGGCTCCAGGCCGCGAGCTTGGTCGCGCGGCCATTGGCAAAGCCGCCCATCACGTTGCGGTCGCTGGTCAGGCGGATCAACGGCCAGATCGCGAACGGCAATTGAAAACTCAGCACGACCTGGCTCGCAATCAACAAGCGGCCGACGCCGCCTTCGCCGAACCAGGCCACGCCGATCAAGGCCGGCACCAGCGCGAGCCCGCGCGTGATGAGGCGGCGCTGCCAGCACGGAATCTTCAGATCGAGAAAGCCTTCCATCAGGATCTGGCCGGCGATGGTGCCGGTGAAGGTGGCGCTTTGCCCCGAGGCGAGCAGCGCGATGCCGAACAGCAGCGAGGCGAGGCTGCCGCCGATGATGGGGTCGAGCAGATGGTAGGCGTCCTGAATCTCGGTCACGTCCACATGGCCGGTGGTGTGGAAGACCGAGCCGGCGAGGGTGAGGATGGCGGCGTTGATGAAGAAGGCAAGCGTCAGCGCGCCGAGTGCGTCGAATGTCGACAGGCGCAGTGCTTCGCGGCGGCTCGCGTCGTCGTCGGCGATGCGGCGCGTCTGCACGATGGACGAATGCAGATAGAGGTTGTGCGGCATGACGGTGGCGCCGAGGATGCCGATGGCGAGGTAGAGCATGCCGGGCTCGGTGCTGATGCGCGTCTGCGGCACGAAGCCCTGCAGCACAGCATGCCAGTTGGGCCAGGCCAGCACGAGCTGCACCGCAAAGCACGCGCCGATGGTGGCGATGAGGCCGAGGACGATGGCTTCGATCTGCCGAAAACCATGACCTTTGAGGCCGAGCACGACGATGGTGTCGAAGGCGGTGATGACGATGCCCACGATCAGCGAGACCCCGAACAGCAAATGCAATGCGAGCGCTGAGCCGAGCACCTCGGCCACGTCGCAGGCGACGATGGCCAACTCGGCCATGAGCCACAACAGACGGTTGACGCCGGGCCGGTAGCGTTCGCGGCAGGCACGCGCGAGGTCTTTGCGCGCCACGAGACCGAGGCGCAGGCTCAGGGTCTGCAGCAGCATCGCCGCAAGGCTGGAGGCGAGCACCACCCAGAGCAGCGCATAGCCGTATTGCGAGCCGGCCTGAATGTCGGTGGCCCAATTGCCGGGGTCCATGTAGCCCACCGAGATCAGCAGGCCGGGGCCGGCGAAGGCGAGCAGGCGTTTCCAGCGCGAGGTTTGCGCGGGCAGGCTGACGCTGCCGCGCACTTCGGACGGACAAAATGGCGCGGTGGCCGTGCGAGGCAAGGAGAACATGGGGCGCGAACTTAGCATTCGCGCCGCGCGGATGTCGACTGCGGGCGCGGGCTAACGCGCGGCGGGGCTGTTCTCGGCGGCGGTGCCGGCTGGTGGTGTGCAGGCGCGCATCGTCACCGGCCCGCTGCCCACGATCCATTCATGCATGGGCGCGCAACGCCCCAAGGCACACAAGGTATGGTCGGGTGTGTAGTCCGAGGCCGCCAGCGTCACCTGCGGTTGCGGCGGCAGCGTTGGCCGATACCACCACGCGCCATCGCGCCAGACCGCATCGGCCGGCGGCTCCATGCCCGCACCCGAGCCGCGGATGGTGGCTTGCGTGACCACCAGGCCTTCGGGAGTGACCTGCCAGCTTTCGTCCCAGCGGATCTTCTCGATCGAATGGGTCCAGCTCAGGCTGAATTGCGCGGTCGCGATGACCACGCTCGCGCCCGCGCGGGCCAGGCACAGGGCGAGCGCGGGCATGGCATCGGCCTAGGCGGTTGCGACGCGGGTGCGTCGCATGCGCAGATAGTTCCAGCCCAGGAAGACGAAGGCCGCGGCAAAGCCGATCTCGTCGGTGGCCGGCACCGCCGCCACCAGCAAGGAAGCCGCCACCGCCGCCCATAGGCGCTCGGCCACATTGAGCGGGCGTCCGAGGTAGCCGACCGCAGTGCCGCCCCACAAGGCGATTGCGAGCAGTGCCTTGCCCACCACATAGACGGCGGCCATCCACGAGAAATTGCCGGCGGCATCGGGCTGCAACATCAGCGCCGGGTCGTAGACGGCCATGAAAGGAATGACGAAGCCGGCGATTGCGATCTGGGTCGCCTTGACGCCGATCTTCATCGCCGATTCCTTGGCGATCGAGGCGGCGGCGAAAGCGGCCAGCGCGACCGGCGGCGTGAGGTCGGCCATGATCCCGAAATAAAAGACGAACATGTGCGAGACCACGAGCGGCACGCCGAGTTTGAGCAAGGCTGGCGCCGCGATCGAACTCGTGATGATGTAGTTCGGGATCGTCGGGATGCCCATGCCGAGGATGAGGCAGACGATCATCGTCAGGACGAGCGACAGGAACAGGCTTTTCTCGCCCACTTGCAAGATGAAGCCCGCAAAACTCGTGGCCGCGCCGGTGAGGGTGAGCGTGCCGATGATGACGCCCACGATCGCGCAAGCGAGGCCGACCGGCACCGCCTGCTTGGCGCCGTCGATCAGGCTGTCGCGCAGCGCGGCGAGCGTGGTGCGGCCGCCTTGCACGAAGAAGTTGGCCGCGATGAGTGCGGCGATGAGCCCGAGCACCACCCAGACGCCGAATTGCACGAAGAACGAGGTGGCGATGCCGAGTGCAATCCAGAAGAAAAACCGGAACACCTTGGCGCCGAGGCTGGCCGCGAGCGTGGCGCCGAGAATGAGGATGGCTGTGAGTGCCAGGCCGGTCATGCCCGCGTACATCGGCGTGAAGCCGTGGAACAGCATCGCCACCAGCGCGGCCAGCGGCACCATCAGAAACCAATGCGTGCGCAAAGCGCGCCAAGGGTTGGGCAGTTGGTCTTTGGCCACGCCGAGCAGGTTGGCACGCCCGGCTTCGAGGTGGACCATCCAGAACGCGGTGACGTAATACAAGATGGCCGGAATCGCCGCGGCTTTGCAGATCGCGGCATAAGGCAGGTTGAGTGTTTCGGCCATGATGAAAGCGACCGCGCCCATCACCGGCGGCATGATCTGCCCGCCCATCGACGACGTGGCCTCGACCGCGCCCGCGAACACGCCCGAATAACCGAAGCGCTTCATGAGCGGAATCGTGAACTGGCCGACGGTTAGCACATTGGCCACGCCGGAGCCCGAGATCGTGCCCATCATGCCCGACGACACCACCGCCACCTTGGCCGGCCCGCCGCGCGCATGGCCGACGAAGCCGAGCGCGAGTTCATTGAACAGCCGGATCATGCCGGCGTGCTCCAGGAATGCGCCGAACAGGATGAACAAGAAGATGTAGGTCGCCGACACCAGGGTCGGGATGCCGTAGATGCCTTCGGTGCCCAGATGCAATTGCGAAACGATCTGGTCGAGCCCGTAACCGCGGTGCGCGAGTTCGCCGGGCAGGTATTGGCCGAACAGGCCATAGGCCAGGAAGATTGCGCAGACGATGGGCAAGGCGATGCCGAGCACTCGGCGCGCGGCTTCGAACAAGAGCAGCACCACGCCGATGCCGACGATCATGTCGGCCGTGGTCGGATCGCCCGCGCGTTGCACGAGGTCGGCCTCGAAGAACCAATGGTAGGTGCCGGCCACGAAAGCGGCGGCGGCAATGAGCATGTCGTACCAGGGCAGGCGGTCGCGCGGGGCCGCGCTGCGCGCCGGGTAGAGCAAGAAGGCCATCAGCATCAAAAAGCCCACATGCAACGAGCGCGTGACGATGCTCGACAACGGGCTGAACGCGGCGACGATGAGTTGAAAGACCGAGAACGCGAGCGCGATCGCTGCGATCGCGAGCGCGGCCTTGCC